>NZ_JBCNFP010000100.1:0-27998 GCF_050481165.1 Paenibacillus cisolokensis | reverse complement strand
ACTTTAATTTTCGGGATAGTTCAACTGTCACAAAATTCAGCTCCTTTAATGTAACCATCGCCCCGGAACGGGAACATATATTCCCGTTTCAAATATATCAAATAATAATTCACTCAACAACCAAAATATTCATGATATAATAAGGCATAGCCCCATTGATTCATGTTGCTACGCCTTTGATGACAGTTAATATTTAAATTCTCCCGTCTCTGTCTGCGCCATTAATTCGGCTTGCTGAAGCACCAGATCAATTGCCATTTTCTCCAGATCCGGCGGGTAACCGTATTTTTTCAACAACCGCTTGACGGTAATTCGCATCTGAGCCCGTACATTCTCACGAAGCGTCCAGTCGACCTTGATGTTGCTCTTTATCGCCTGGGTCAGTTCATGTGCTATCTGCTTCAACATGAGATCGCCCATCAATTCTTTGGCCGATTCGTTCGAAGCAAGCGCGTCATAGAAGGCCAGTTCTTCCTTGATTAGACCGAGATCTTCGCCTCGCTTGACGGCCGCGTTCATCTCTTTGGCCATCTGGATGAGCTCTTCGATGACCTGAGTCGTTTCGATGGTGCGGTTGTTGTATTTCCGAATGGCTTCCTCCAGCATCTCGGAAAATTTCTTCGATTGCACAATGCTGGTCCGAGAAACTGCCTTCACTTTCCCTTGGAGCAGCCTGCGAAGCAGTTCCACCGCCAGGTTCTTCTGCTTCAATCCACGCACATTCTCCAGGAATTCATCCGATAATATCGCAATGTTCGGTTTCTGCAAGCCCACAGCTTCCAATATATCGACGACTTCATCGGATACGACCGATTTTGAGATCAGCTGATTCAATTCGGCGTCGAGCTCGTTCGTCGTTTTCTTCTTGTTTTCCTCCGTTATCAGCTTGATAATACCAGATTTAACCGCTTTGAAGAAACTGATCTCGACATTGGCCTCCTCCGCGGCGGGAGTCGTTGCACAGAGGGAGAAGGCTCTTGCCAATTCAGTCGTCCAATTCAAGAAGTTCCGCTTGCCTTCTTCGCCCAATCCGAGTACATAGTCGACCGTCTCGACGATCGCTTTCATACGTTCGGATGCTTTCTCCGAAGCGAATTTGCTGTAGTCATACCCATGCAGCAGTTCCCGAATGAGCTGCAACCTCTCCAGCATAAAATCAACGGCTTGGTCCGTGTCGATGCCTGCGGTTTTGCGGTCGTTTTCCGTATATTGTTGAAGCGCTGATTTCAGCAAGTCCGCTATTCCGATGTAGTCGACGATCAGACCGCCCGGCTTGTCGCGAAATACCCGATTCACGCGGGCGATCGCCTGCATCAGGTTATGGCCTTTCATCGGCTTGTCGATATACATCGTATTCATGCTTGGCACATCAAATCCGGTCAGCCACATATCGCGGACAATCACGATCTGAAGCGGATCGTTCACATCCTTCATCCGTTTCGCCAAATGTTCCCGGCGCCGTTTGTTGCCGATAAACGGTTGCCACTCTTCCGGGTCGCTGGAACTTCCGGTCATGACGATTTTGATCTTGCCTTCGTTGTCGTCATCGCTGTGCCAATCCGGCCGGAGCGCTACAATCGCTTTGTACATATCAATGGCAATCCGCCGCGACATCACGACGATCATCGCTTTGCCGAAACCGGCTTTCTGCCTCTGCTCAAAATGTTCGACGATATCCTGCGCGACTTTCTTGACCCGTTTCTCCGCACCGGCCAACGCTTCAAGCCGGGCCCAACGCGACTTCAAACGCTCCCGCTGCGTGTATTCCTGATACTCCGTAATTTCCTCATACTCACTGTCGATGACCGGACGCTCCGCCTCCGACAACTCCAGTCGGGCAATGCGGCTCTCGTAATAGATCCTGACCGTCGTTCCGTCTTCCACGGCACGGGTCATATCGTAAATATCGATGTAGTCCCCGAAGACGGCAGGCGTATTTTTGTCCGTCAGCTCTACCGGTGTTCCGGTAAAACCGATAAAAGAAGCGTTCGGCAGCGCATCGCGCATATACTTGGCATAGCCGTACTTGATTGTCGCTTCGTCGTCCCCGGTGACCATTTCCGCCTGAAAGCCGTACTGGCTGCGGTGCGCCTCGTCTGCGATCACGATGACGTTGCGGCGTTCCGTCAGCACAGGATACTTGTCCTCAGTTTCTTCGGGGGTAAACTTGTGCACTGTTGTGAAAATGATCCCGCCCGACTCCACCGACAAGAGCTGGCGCAGATGTGCCCGGTTCTCCGCTTGCTGGGGCGTCTGCCGAAGCAAGTCCTTCGATTTGCTGAACGTGCTGAACAACTGGTCATCCAGATCATTTCGGTCCGTCACAACAACGATCGTCGGGTTGTTCAGCGTCAGCACGAGTTTGCCCGCGTAGAACACCATTGACAGGCTTTTGCCGGAGCCTTGCGTATGCCAGATGACGCCGATCTTGCGATCCCCTTCATCCATCGTCGCTCGCTGCGTACTCGCAATCGCTTTGTTGGTGGCGTGGTATTGGTGGTAACCGGCCAATATTTTGAACAGATGCTCCCCGTCGGTCTGAAACAGTACGAAATGCTTAATGATGTCGAGCAGCCGGCTTTTTTCAAACATTCCTTTAATCAGCACTTCGAGCTGAGGCAGGGAGGAGGGGGCCACGTCATCGCCGTCGATCGTACGCCACATCATAAAGCGATCTTCATTGGCTGTCAACGTACCGACCCTGGCATTCACGCCGTCACTGATCACCAGGAACGAGTTGTAGGTAAACAGGGATGGTATGGCGCTTTTGTACGTCTGCACCTGATTGTAGGCATCGCTGATCCCGACTTCTTCGTTGGAGGCGCTTTTCAACTCGAGTACGGCGATCGGCAACCCATTCACGAACACGACGATATCCGGCCGTTTCTCCCCCCGATTCTCGACGACGGTAAACTGGTTGACAGCAAGAAAATCGTTGTTACCGATTCGGTCAGGGTCTGTGTCGAACAACCATACTTTCTCCGTCGGATATTCGCCGTTAGCCGCTTGGTACTGCACATCAATTCCGTCAGTGATCATCTTCTGGAACGCCTTGTTATTAATCAGGAGGCTAGGACTGCGCGGCACTTCAATGATCCGGATCGCTTCCTCGATGGCTTCACGAGGCAAATGTTTATTGATGCGAATGAGCGCCTCTCGCAACCTGTCTTTCAGGATGACCTCATGGTAAAATTCCCGTTCGGGATACTCCCCTTCCGGCGAAATATCCGGACCGTAAGCTTTCTCGTAGTTCAGTTCCTCGAACCACTCCAGCGCGGCCTGCTCCAGGTCGCTTTCGGTATAAGATGTGGTATAGTAAGCCATAGTTGGTTACACCTCCTTTGGTTTAGGGTTGATAAATTGCACTGCTCTCCGCAACCATTGGCAGATCGGGAACGCTGTTACCTTTCTCGACGGGGACACGGATCTCGCCGGACATGAGTTTGGGGAGAAGGGTGTCACGGATGTGCTGCAAATTTTGAATTTCATTTATTTTTTCAAGCATCAATGAGTAAAGTTCATTGACTAGCCCATCGAACTTCCTTATCAGTTCAGTATCAGGCAGAATAGTTTTCAAGTTTTGAAAAGTTGAAACTGTTATTGCATCAAACACTGCGCCACTGGCGTTTTTTCGCAAAACATTAATTAGTTGTTGTGTCTGATGAAAGACGTACTTCTGGGTATAGCCATTTTTCGCCACAAGGGCATAGCAGGACTGGTTCATCGCCATGTCCCTACCTGCAAGTGCGACTTTTCCTACAGTTCCCCTTGCGGTTATAAATACAGTATCCGTTTTGTACAACTTACTGTTGCAATTGTTCAATCCATCTTCAGTAATGGTTTTCTCTGTGTTGATTACATAAAAGAAGTTCGAACAATCTTTTGGAGTAAAAAAAGGAATTTCCCCATTCCAATATTCCGATGTACTCGTCTTCGGTGTACCTCCACTCTGTACATCGAATATATCTGTTGCTCTCCCTACCTTCCACCCCTTCGGAATCAACCCCAATTCACATTCCTCAAACTCGCCGCCGCTGGACTTATACGGTTCTCCGTGTTCATTCGGAAACTCGAAGTCCACGAACCACCGTTTAAAAAGGGCTTGGGCCATTTCTTCAAGGTTTTTGTTGATGGCGTTGTTGAGTTCGATTTTGTCGTCAAGAGATTTAAGAAGTAGTGCTATTTCTTTTTGTTCTTCAAGAGTTGGTATATTCACTTTATAGTTTTTTAAATCATTAATCGTTATTTGCGACTGAGCCGAACCACTATCTAAGACGCGTAAATTTTTATTAGATAGTGAGTAGTATAGGAAATACTTGTCCACAATTTTTTCGTCTAGTTCAACAATAATAGATAGGTTGGTTATATATGAATAAGGTGGAGATAGCTTAACATCACCAGTTCCACCAACTCCACGAGCCACAACAATCAGTTGGGGTTCTTCGTACATAAAATCAGGATAATAGCCGGATACTTTATATCCTGTAAAAATAGGATAACCAGATTCACTTACTTTGGATTTGTCCGGCATTTTTCCATATTTCATTGATGAAAAATCAGCTAGTTTCTTTTCAGTCCATTCCTGATCAAAACTCAAACCCGATCCCCCCAAGCCGCTTGCGAATTTCATCCTCCAGTTGCCGGGATTTGGCGAACTGCTCCGCCAGCTCCGATGTCAGGCGCGCCATTTTATCCTCGAACGGTTCACTATCTTCTTCTACATCTTCAATACCGACATAGCGGCCCGGTGTCAAAATGTACTCATGCTCCTGCACCTCCGTAAGCTTCGCCGCTTTGCAGAAGCCTTTCACATCTTCATAGATTCCGGCTTCTGCCTGACCGCGCCATGCATGGTAGGTATCGGCGATCTTCCGGATATCCTCCGTGCTCAATTCACGATGCGTGCGATCCACCATATGACCCATTTTGCGGGCATCGATAAACAGAATCTCCCCGCGGCGATCTCGAAGCCCTTTCGGCGCTTTGTTCTTGGCGATAAACCAGAGACATACGGGAATTTGCGTAGAATAGAACAGTTGTCCCGGCAAGGTGACGATGCAATCGACCAGATCGGCGTTGACGAGTTTGCTGCGAATCTCAAACTCTGCCGTCGTGCTCGTTGACATGGAGCCGTTCGCCAGTACAAATCCGGCCACACCGCTAGGCGCAAGCTTGTTCACGATATGCTGAATCCAGGCATAGTTGGCGTTGCCCGTAGGGGGCACCCCATACGTCCAGCGAGCATCTTCCGTCAGCCGTTCACCGCCCCAATCGCTAATATTGAAGGGCGGATTCGCCAGAATGTAATCAGCCTTCAGGTTTTTATGCAAATCGTTATGGAATGTATCCGCATGATGCTCACCGAGATTGCCGTCGATGCCGCGGATGGCCAGGTTCATTTTACACAGCCGCCATGTCGTAGGGTTCGACTCTTGCCCATAGACCGCGATATCGCCGATGCGACCTTGATGTTCTTCTACAAACTTTTCGCTTTGCACAAACATGCCGCCGGACCCGCAGCAAGGGTCATATACGCGGCCCTTGAACGGCTGAATCATCTCGACGAGCAGCCGGACAACGCTTGTCGGCGTATAGAATTCGCCGCCGTTCTTGCCTTCCGCACTGGCGAACTTGCTAAGAAAGTACTCATATACCCTGCCCAGAACGTCTTTGGAACGGCTTTCTTCATCGCCGACTTTGAACGAGAACAGGTCGATGACTTCGCCGAGTCGGGTTTTATCTAGCGCCGGCCTGGCGTAATCTTTCGGCAGCACACCTTTCAGCGACGGGTTTTCTTTCTCGATCGCGATCATGGCGTTGTCGATGATTTGACCGATTTCCGGTTTTTTCGCATTATCCTTGATATGACTCCAACGCGCCTCTTTAGGTACCCAGAAAATGTTCGCTGCAACATATTCGTCCCGATCTTCAGGATCGGCATATGGCTCGTTTTTCAACGCTTCGTATTTCTCTTCAAATGCATCAGAAACATATTTCAGGAACAGAAGACCGAGTACCACATGCTTATACTCCGCCGCATCCATGCTGCCACGCAGTTTGTCGGCCATGCTCCAAAGTTTTTCTTCAAATCCGATATTCGCCGTTGCCATTGTCCTGTTGTCCTCCTCAATATAGTTGCTCATATAACTGATTCTTCACTTGTTCCCAGCGGTTTGCCGCTTCCCGTACAACTTCTTTATATCGTTCCTTCTCCTGAAGATATCGCTGTATTAATTCCAGTTGTTTCTCTTCGGGCAAAAGAGGCAATTCCATTTCGGCCACATCCGCCGGATTCAAGTTCATCACGGTTGTTCCCCGCTGGAAACTTTGAATGAGGGCCTTGCCGACCGGGCTTTCCAGAAACATTTTGGCGAAATGGCTCTTGATCGTCGACTTGAAACGGATGACCAAGATATTCGCGGATGCGATGACCATCCCTTGAGCCTCCGGAAAAACAGCCAGCTTGTTCACGGTCCCCCGGCACGTCATGACCAAATCGCCGGGGAGAATCTCGTAACGCTTCACTTTCCGCTCTTCCTCGTCAATCGTCTCAAGCTGATCCAGAATCACTTCCCCGTCGTCAAGATTGGAGATATTCAGCACCTTAATGTTTCCGGGCCTTAAATCCTGCTTAAGAACGGATTTGCCGCGAAAAATATCCGCCACATCGCGCAGCTTCACTTTCGGGGTCGCAGCTTGCTGGAACGAACGCAGCGTATCCTGATCTTCATCCAGCAGTAGTTCGATCCGCCAATGATCCAGCTGCCGGAACGGGGCAGGGTGGATGGATATTTCCCGTTCCACCACGAGCTTCGACTTCTCCATTCGCAGTCGCCCGAGGATCACTTCCTCCGCAGGCGCTTTGCCGAAATCAACCTGGTAGGTCTTGACGGAAGTGTAAGGGCGAAACAATCCGTCCGGAAGCGAATAGATCGATTGTACCGGCACCTGTTCATTTATTTGCTTCCGCCAGCTTGCTAGCGCGCCGGATTGAAACAGCATCCGCGCGGGAAAGGTCACGCTCAATCTGCCGCCATTCTGCAATAACGGAAGGAGGTAGCTGGCTGCCGCGCCTTCGGATTCCCTCACCGCGACATCGTCATCGCTCATTTTCATACCGAAATTCGGCATCGCGAGGATCGCATCGAATTTACGATCCAAAGGCAAAGGCTGATAAATGGAACCTTGTACAACGTGGATATTCGAACAGGACTCGAAATACGTCTTGAACAATCTGCCGATGATGTAGTTTTCCGTTAACAACGTGATCGTCCATGGGCGATGGTAACATTTCGTTTCGACGAGTCCTTTGATGTACTTTTCCGCCTCTGCAATAAGAAGGTTCTTGCCATTGCGCCGCTCGCACCGGTCGATGAATCGCTCGACGATTCCAGGATGGACGACAATGCCGCCTGTTACCCGATCTTGTTGGATCGTTAACAGAGCGTATTCCAACAGATCCATATCCTTGCCGGTATGGTACAGTTTATAAAATAAATCCCGATCGCCGGGAAAATGGCCTAATTCCCTCTCTAAGGCACGTTCCTTCATCCATTGAAACAACTTCTCGGGTTCAGTCGTAAGCGCCGCATCCGCCAACTGTTGTTGTTCCAACATCTGTTGCGTCCGCTTCACTCGAATTGCTTCGCGAAGCAGCTGATCACGGGTTGTGATATCGTGAAGTAAACAGATATTCCAGAACGTTTCAATCAATTCATCACCCTCTTTCACTACAAGAAGACACCTAAATAATACCATGAATGAATTAAGTATTTCAATACTAAAAAACGAACTGGAGCGTCCAGCTCGTTAGCCAGATAATTTTCCGATAATTCGATACGCCCAATCCCTTATTGAATCACTTTGATAATGCTTAACCTTTTCGATATTTAAACCATTGCATTGGTTTAAAACGTTCTGGTCCCAATGGCCGCCTTTTTGAACAAGCCCTTCAAGAAGCAACTTAATATCACGCTCAATCGTTTTTATTGAAGTCTGCTGGATTGGGTGAAGGATCAATGTCGATATGGACCAATCATCCGGCCTGGCCACTTCGATAACAAACTTAGTCACGATACCATGATCCGCCTGAACGATCGCGCAAGCCCGGCGAGATCCGTTTGGACATACAGAAAATCTTTTTCCGGAAGGAATCCTGAGCACAGACATCCGGATTTGTCCGGGAAAAATATGTTTCAAGATTTGAATCATCTCAAAAAAAGATTCCAGGCCTATTGCTTCTGTGATCGGTATGGTTTCAAGCGTCTGAAAATCGATAGGAGGCGTATCGCCGCCGACCATCGTATCCTGTGTGCTTACTTCCTCCATTCCTCCTGAGTTCTTCCCGCCTCTGCCGGAGGTGACGATCACGTCATTGCCCGTATGAGAATTCCTTACATTCTCTCGACGAGTAGTAACTCTCGGATAATTGGAGAATCGCATAAACGTAGGAGGGGTCTCCAATACATCTTGCCTCGCGTTTTCCCTGGCATTTTCGCTTTGATCATTCAATATGTAGTCATCATTCTCAGATCTTGGCGTTATTCGAACTTGTTTATCTCCCGAAATCGACTCGCGGCGCTTCTTCGATGGATGCCAAAATACGATTTCCTCCACCGGATGTTTAAATCCGCCAATACCGAGGATCTCTTTCACCAAGACGTAGTCTATGAATTGTTCTCCTCGAACGTGAAACTCAAGAGGTCCAACGGCCGGAAGTTCAACGCTAAGCGGAATTCCTTTCTTCATTCGTGCGTTCGGATTTTGAGGAGAGTCCTTGATCGCTTGACTGAACATCAAGTGATAAACAGAATTCCACATGGAACGTATATCGGGATCTATGTAAATCCAGGATAGGTGACGTGCGTTACTATCGGTTGCCAATTTGGCCGGTACACGAAAACTCAAATCAAAATGCAGAGTTTTTCCTCTCATTTCGTTGTAATCGACCAACATTTCCAGACCGTGCGGTTGCATCAAGTAATACGCCAAATACCTGGAGTTAATAAACATGGCTCGAATGAATTCGAATACTGGAATACAGTAAGTCAGTCCGTCAGACTGGAACTGAATAATCTTTTGAAGCCCAAGCTCCGGATTTTTGCGGAAGTCAATCAAGCGCTTAGGCAATTTAAAGCCATTACTCATCAAACTCTGGTCAAGGCTGCTTAACGTTATTTTATAGACGGTTCCCGACAATGGCTTTATTTGATCATAAACTCCATTGGTGTAAATTTGTCCCAGGCGCAAATAGGGCACTGTACCCCATGGGTAGGACACAACTTTTAAATCCCCGGTTGCTTTTCGAAATGCCACTCGAATTCGCCAATTCCCTTTGTAGTCCATGAAAGGCGATCCGAACCAAAATAACTCAACTTCCTGATTCTCCGGAAACGGCCAAGAACGCAATGTCAATGCAGCCATGATGGAGTCACCTCAGTAAATGCAATACGATACATTAAAGATCTTTGTTCAATGCAACGATCGATTTCGTCTGATACCTCCTGAGCGTATCCTGGTCTCAGTCCGGCTTTTTTTACAAGTTTCCATCGCTTTATGGGCCATTCACCGGCCATTTGTTCAGCAGCCCATCGAACTCTCCTTATTTGGAACTGAGATTCGGTCTCAAGATAGGCGGATATTACCGCCATCGTTACAGGTAGTTTTGGTTTTTTCTTTTCAAGCAAGCTCAGTTTTCCAACTCGTTTGCCTATAGCTGCAGCAGTGATTCTGACAGGTTTATTTTCGCGATCGGCCAATATCGCTCTACACGCTTCCTCGACGATCCAACTTAGCTCTAAATCACGTTTTTCCCAATCGATCCGCGTATTTTTAGAGCCCTTGGATCGGACAGGTGAAGAAGATTTTCTCGGCAACCTTGTTATTGCAGGTTCGGGTTTACGAACAGTGACGGTACCTTTGGCGTACTTAATGACAGTATTGGTATCAACCCCCAACAACGCTGCCATGGAACGATAGGAAATGCCTTTGCGCAAACACTCCTGAAGCTTATCCATCCAAATTGGACCAAACGATTTTATTTGACCTCTGTGATACTTATCGTTTTCAGATTGATCTGGTCCTCGTCTTGAATAGGCGAAACCACATTCACAAGTAAATGTCCCTACAGGACGTCCGGTATCAGTGCAACGCGTGATCCGGAGGTCCGTAATTACAGGTTTTCGATAATGCTCCGCTGCTTTGTTCAGGCAAGGCCAGGGCCCTCTACCAAATGGGGCATAATCCAATTCCGATTGTGCTAAATATCCATTGAAGGAACCGTACAAAAAACGTATAAGAAGTATCTGCCGCAGCGGGTGGATCGCCCGCCGAGCAGACCTCGTAGCAACATTCAACCATGAATAATCATTACCGTGAGGAAGGCTGTCCAGCATGCCCAATAGTTCGCGGCCATAGAAAATAACGAACTGTTCCTCAAGTTTTTGCTGGCGAATACGCCCCCTTGCCGTTACATACCCTTGCTTCAGTAAGCGTGGAAGAAAAATGTTCTTGGATTCATAAAGAGCCGGCATCTCATTGGTTTGCATTAATGCTTGAATGTCTCTAGCGATGCCTGAAAGTTTGCCGACTATTTTACCCGATAAGTTTGCAGCAATTGGAACAGAGCTGAACATCTTTCTTGAGATTGGGAGAATAGTTAGCCCATATCGGTCTGAAACCGGATATGTAATCCGGTGCAGAACATCCCGATGAACCGGACAAACCCATACTCCCGGAAGCTGATGAATACGATGCCAATACGGCTCTCCAAATTTATTGATCTCCTCTTCATAACATTGATGGCATAACCGTAAATCACTGTTCCTATCAACAGTACTTGCGGTAATCCCAACAAGTGTATGTATCCCGGATCCATTCGGTCCTTTCATCAGCTGCCGTAATCGATTAGCACGATCCTTTGGCAGGAAGGGAGCATAGAACGGATAAAAAGTGTGGTATTTGATCCAATCATCGGCTGTCATTTCAAGCGACATACATCTACGAGAAAATGCCTCGATATGACTCGGCAGGTCAATTGTCGGGATGACATTCTCCGTGCCATAAACTTCTTTATACGTCCACTTTGGATTTGTGTTATTAGCTCTCAGGTGATATCGAGTGATCACGCCGTATAAGAGCTCATCAGGATACGGAAAAGGAATTGCATACCGTTCATTCATTGATTCAATGCCTCATCCAAGGAACTCCAAAGGATTTTTAATATATCCGGCTGCTTTCAGCGCTTCGTAAGCGGACAACTTCTTCTTTTTCCCTTGTGCCACGATTAGCCTTAAATCGCTTGGCTCGGTCGGAATAACTTTTGAATTGCTTCTTCCACGTTGCTTAGGCGAAGAACTCGATGGGACAGCCGGTTTCTGTAAAGCCAGCTTTAACGCCTCTTTATGTAAATCTACAGAATCAAGTTCGCGCAATTGCGCCTTTACAACCTTCCCGGCTGATTGCAGTGCTGTTTGTTGATCGATTCCTGCTTCAACAAGCCACGCGCAGACTTCATTTATGGTTTGCTCCACTAAGTCATAACCGAGTTCATTTCGGATGATTTCAAGTCGTTCTGTTTGGCGCTGTTCAGCTTCAATGCGGTCCAGGTAATCATCAATGGAAACACTGTCATAAATGTCTGCAAACTTCTGTATCTGTCTCTTCTTTCCGGAACGCAAAGCCTCAAGAGCCGGGCGGATCAATGTCAGCCGATCCTTCGCAACAGAACGGATTAATTCCGGCGTAATCTGCTCAATTTCTTTATCCAATGCTCTCCACTGGGTCAGCATAAACAATTTTATCGCGATGTCGGATATACCTTGGGATTCGTCGAACATAGTATCAATAAACTCTTGATTCAGCTCAGCCTTCTTATCTGTCCATTGATACTTCCACAAACCTTGCAGCAGCCATGTCCACTCATCATCTTTCTTAAAATGATGCCATGTTGCGTCTCCTTGGCCGCTATTGCGCCGCGCATTTCGAAATTCTCCGTTTAACGCAGGAAGTGCCTTATATGTTCCGACAAGTATAACCGGCAACCCAATAGTGTTAACTAATTGAACGAAGAAGTTAAGCATTTGAGCTGCTCGATCATCCTTGGCTTCTTGAAGGTTTTGGATTTCATCAATCACAAGAACCCCCAGACAATGCACTGTAGCCGCCTGTGCCATGAGCGGCAATAATTCATCCGGATTTTTCGTTGCATTCTTTTTGTAATACTTGGTTCCGACAAGACTATCCACTGCCAGCAAGAAGTTAAGGCACAGCCCTCTGATTGAACCGTCATGCGGGCAATCCATCTTCAGCCAAACAATTTGATAAGGAGCAGGCATATCTTTTCCTTTGTATTTCCGATGTAAAATCACTTGCGGATACATTTGCAGAATTCGGAGCAAGCTGCTGGATTTCCCGATACCCGATATGCCAACCAAAGCAAATCCGGCAGATGTGGGCGTATTTACTGGATATCCACTTGTATTCCCCTTCATAATGAGCTCATATGCATCCTTACGAGCTCGAAAGGCATAGTTTGGGGTAAGTGGATTACGACCAACATACCCGTCTCTGATGAGACGGGAAATACTCTGCTCCAGCTCCAAATGTCGAGATAAAGGTTGAAAGAAATCGCGAGAAATCCGTTGTACGCAATGTAACCGAAGATGGGTAGGTAACTCACGCTCGGAAGCATGAAATATCGGTCTCGATGCTAATTTCTGCACAACGGTTTTTTCGTCCCATATCGGCGGCAGTGCCTCAAGTAGAGGATTGTTGCGGTAATCCTCGAGCAGCGGATCCTGGTAGTCTGCCTCAACAAATTCACCGCGGCTGAAATGAAATAAGGGGACATCGAATTCACTCATTCCTCTTCACCATCTTCGAGCATGTAGGATTTGATTTTCGACAGTTTGTCTGCCGGCGGAATATAGGGCTGTGTTTTTCTTTGATCTACGTCTTCTCGTTTCAGTGGGATAATATTATTTGCTGGAATGTTCTGTGCTTGGGCTTGATCGGACAATTTAAATGCTTCTTGTTCGCGATTGAGCAATTTCTCGTTAGAACGATGTTGTCTTGTTCCTTTTATTCGCTGGTTATTGCTTTCTTGATTCTGTTTAATCGCCTCATCTGTCTTTTTTGCAGCTTCTTCAACGATCGCCTTCGTGTGTGCGTCCAGTTCGATTTTGGACAACATATTGTTAACCTCTTGATGGCGGCCTTCGTACTTTTCAATCTCAAGCAAATCTTCTACTTCTTCGAATCGTTTGTTCATGTAACGTTCTTCCCGTTCAAGCAAAGTACACGGTTCAAATCGGTGTCCTTCATCCAACCACAAATAAATTTCGTCAGTGGAACGGGGATCGTAGCACACTTTAACACGCCACGTTTTGCCTGCCCTTGCTTTTACGAACCATTGTTCGCGCAATGCCAAATCGCAGCCGTAATGCATGCCTTTGAATTGGATTCCTGCTGCTGTAACGGTCGCTTCTCCGTGATACATTAAGTTTAACTTGACGATATGTTCCGGTTGCTTCTTGAGCCGTCCGTTTCGGTTAATGATGCCCCAATGCCACAGTTCGCGTGGAATAGGAAGAATATCATCGGCGATCATAAACTCATTCCGGTCGTACCAAAGCATATGGTGATGATTATTATGATAAATTACATTGCGTATCATGATCTGTGTAAACTCTCGAAGCGTTAATTTGGCATCCAAACGGTAATCTCGTTCGCCTCGCTCCCGTTGACGCTCTTTGATTGCTCCCGGAATAAAGCGAACGCTTCGGAGATTTATTAATCGGAATTGCTGCTCGACAATGCCCTTCCAATCTGCCCGGTAAGGGGAAGCGTTCTCCACATCAACACCTAATACGTCTATGAGATGGCTTGGCTTATGACCTTCCAGTTCTCCACGGTCTGCCGTAAGCTTTTGAGGCAAATGACTGCAAATCCACTCTTCCGGTTCAATGCCGATGCCATACTGAGCACAAAATTTCACTTTATCCATTGTCGTATTGGCCAGAGCCATCATCGCCCCGATCCAGCTCGGTCCTTCGAGCCCAATGTATAGGCCGACGATATAGCGGCTGAATACATCGATTACGATATAAATAATCGGTCTCCCGATAATCCAGTCTCGTCGATATTCACTTACCAGGAAAACATCTGCTACAGTGGCATCAATTTGGAATCTGGATCCGGGACCGAAGCTTTCATGAGTGGAACTGCCAAGAATCGGTCTATACTTGAGGGCATATTGTTTCTTGCCAAGCCGGCTCTTTAAAGTATCTTCCAAATCCATTTCTTTCTTGAACCAATACCGATATTGTCCGAACGTCGGCAATTTATCTGGAGGAGGGAGAACAGGTACGATTGCTTTCCCATCTTGTCGGAACCCCGTCGCAAAGAACTTTTCAAGTGTTTTTTGATAGGCATGTTTGAGAGGGGCTTTCTCTTTGTTGTTGTAAAAAAGCCGGATGCCCGAACGAAGCAATTGTTTCGTTTCTTCGTCAATATTAATGCCTGTCGGCCCATCCTCGAACTTTCTGGGACGGCCGCGTTTTGCTTTTCCGGGTGCTCGATCAATCCCATAATCTCCACAGTTGTAGTAATGGGGGAGAAGAGCATTTTTCAACTTTCCGCCTTGCCAGAATCTTCGCAAATAACGATAAATTGTACTTTTGTGAAGACCTGTCTTTTCCTGAGCTTCACGGACACGTATTCCTCGTAATTTCTTATCGAAACAGTCAGGTTCATCCGACACGATATCTTTAATCGCATCCCACGCTTTATCACGGAGGAGAAGATATTCATTATCGATGGATTGCTCTAGTAACGGGATGTTGGGGTTGATCCAGTCAATGGGCTTACACAGATTAGCCTCTAAGCCGGAAATGAATTCTGTATATGTTTTCATGACCGGAAATGCCTTTTCATCCTCAAGTGCAATACTGAAAACCACATCGTTTGCTGGAGAAATCCACAGGATTCGTTCCACAAAACGGATATCCGTTTCAGAAGAAATCCATTCTATAACCTGATTCTCAAAGATAGATCTTGATGTCATTCCGTTCATCCACCTTTCGCTTCAAGCCTCGAATCAGATTGCTTCACAAAGAAGTCCTTAGCCGGAAGAGTAGGTATGATTCGTTCGGTCATATCTACGGACCATATTTTACGTGCAATAAAATGGCGGAATAGCGCCAGTGAAGTGCCTGCATCAAGTCCTAACCGTTCGTCGCAGGCCAAGCAAGCTTTCGATATGACTTCACCGTTTTGTAAGCGCGAGGATAACATTTGTTGCAGATTGCGAATTGTAAAAATTCCGAGCTCCGGGACATCTTCATTATGGTACTCTTTATGCACCCATTCGATATTTCGTATAAGTGCATCGGGCAAATCTGAATCTGTGACGATGCCCCAATCCACATGTCGGGCTTCCCAGTAAATCCGCTCTATCTCAAATTTCGCGATGGTTCGTTCATCTTCCAATTCAGCGGAGGGTTTAACTGTCCTGGCAAATGTTTTATCCCGATAAGTAACCAGAAAGTCTGTGGTCATCACGATCGGTATGCCAGTTATCGTATCCTTGGGGTGCTCTACGCCCATTTTATCCGCGATCATCTGCGTTTCTTCTAACGGCAGGAGTGGAAATTGTTCGCGAATATCTGAAACATCGTCGCAGTAATCCAGGAGATAGAAGTAATCCCGCTCAATATCCGACAAGAGTTGGTGTCTTCGACCGGTCGTCCATCCAACGCCACGAGTGGCCCTGCCTTCTGAAGGAACGTCTTGAATCGTAAGCCAAGGAAGATAGTCCTTGCCGAAACCCTGTCCTCTGCCTTCTTTGATCATCTTTTCAATTTTTGCTTCTGTGAGTTGCCTCTTCCGCTTGGCCACTGGATCACCTCAAGTGCTTGTCCGAAAAACGGTCCTCATCATTCGTTTTTCTTTCGAGAAGTTCTTTTCTCAATCCCATTAACTTCTGAATTTCTAAATAATATGCCATTAACTTTCCGGAGTCTCGCGACAAATGTTCGATCCGAGAGCAGTTTTCCGCTGCGCCATTCTCTAGAACAACATGTATTTGATCCTCTGAATCATTGTATTTAACCGTTAACGGCCAACCTCCAATTTGTCGAGCTCGCTCAAACCACTTCTCATGAATGGCTAATGAACAGGAGTAGAGGTTCCCGCGAAACCAAATTCCGTATTGAGTGACGATTCCGATATCCAATTTATCTTCCACTTGGTAACACCCCAGAATGAATGGTCATGTTACCATGATTGCACTTTTCGGATTTTTTAATCCGTATTCGGATATTTTTTCTTTCTCTTCTTTATCTGAACGATTTCAAGCAATTCATTTTTTTCATGATGGGGGAGGGAGCGAAAGATACTAAGTAACTCTGACTCCTCACTGGATATACGGACTTCGGTTGAAGAAACATATTCGTCATCTGCAAGCAGCCAGTTCAGATCGCAATGAAATCTGTTTCTCAATGCAATAATTGTTTCACACGATGGCAAACAAACACCGCGTTCGATATCACTCAATGTCCCTTGTGAGACGCCAATTCTCAAAGCAAATTCTTTTTGGTTCAACTCATGTGATTTTCGGATAGTTCTGACTTTTTCGCCTAGGCTCAAACCGGATCAACTCCAAAAAACAAAATAACCCCGCAAATATTCCATTTACGGGGTTCGAGCTCATGATGTCTGTTTTATCGGAGTAAATGCTGAAGCACCCAGCAGTCTAATACTTTATTTACTCAGTCTAAAACTTTATTTTCACGGTCTAATACTTTATTTTTCAGTCTAAAACTTTATTTTCCGTAAACAACAACATTCAAGTACCCCGTCCCGCTCACTCCACTGTCACGCTTTTCGCCAGATTGCGCGGTTTATCCACATCGTTCCCCCGCGCCAGCGAAGCGTAGTAGGCGAGCAGCTGCAGCGGGACGACGGACAGCGCCGGCGTCAGCAGCGGCAGCGTCTTCGGAATGACGAACAGCTCGTCGACGGATTTGCCGATCTCGTCCTCGCTGCCGCTTCCGACGATCGCCAGGACCCGGGCGCCGCGCGCCTTCACTTCCTTGATATTGCTCAGCGTTTTTTCGTACAGCGCCTCCTGCGTAATGAGAGCAACGACCGGAACGCCCTCCTCGATGAGCGCCAGCGTTCCGTGCTTCAGCTCCCCGGCCGCATAGGCCTCGGAGTGAATGTACGAAATCTCCTTCAGCTTGAGCGAGCCTTCCTGGGCGACAGCAAAGTCCAGGCCACGGCCGATGAAGAACAGATTATCATGCTTCGCCAATTGATTGGCGACCTGGGACAGTACGGTCTTCTGTTCCAGAATGGATTCGACCTGCTCCGGTAGCGACTGCATCGCGGCCACAATCCGTCCGATCTCCTCCCGCTCGATCGTGCCGCGCATCTGCGCCAAATACAGGCCCAGCAAATAGAAGGCAATTAACTGGGACGTATAAGCTTTCGTGGAGGCCACCGCGATCTCCGGTCCGGCCCACGTAATAATGCAGTCGTCCGCTTCACGGGCTACCGAGCTGCCGACAACGTTCGTAATCGCCAGCACCCGCGCTCCGCAGCGCTTCGCCTCGCGCAGCGCTGCCAACGTATCGGCCGTTTCGCCCGATTGGCTGACCACGATCACGAGCGTATCCGGTGTAATGATCGGCGAGCGGTAGCGGTACTCCGATGCGACATCCGTCTCCACCGGAATGCGCGCCAGCGACTCGATAATCGACTTGCCGACAAGTCCCGCATGGTAGGCCGTACCGCAGGCGACGACATGAACCTTGGCGATCCGCTTGATCTCTTCATCCGTCATGCCGATCTCGTTCAGCACGACCGATTGGCCGTCTTCGCCGATCCGTCCGCGCATCGTGTCGCGATATGCCTGCGGCTGCTCGAAAATTTCTTTCAGCATAAAGTGATCGAATCCGGCTTTCTCCGCGGTGACCAAATCCCAATCGACATGAAATATTTCCTTGGAAATAAATTCGCCGTCGGTCGTCATGATTTCGACACCGTCGCGAGTCAGAACGGCCATCTCCCCGTCCTCCAAAATATACACATCCCGCGTATATTCCAGAATGGCGGGAATATCCGAGCCGATAAAATTCTCGCCTTTGCCGACACCGATGACGAGCGGGCTCGCAAAGCGGACGGCCACCAGCTTCTCCGGTTCGTACTCCGTCAATACGCCGATCGCGAACGCGCCGCGCATCCGTTTGACGGCACGCTGCACCGCGCGCACGATGTCGCCGTCGTACTCTTCCGCAATGAGATGGGAAATGACCTCCGTATCGGTTTCCGACACAAAGCGATGGCCTTTTTCGATCAATTCCTCTTTCAACTCGAGATAGTTTTCGACAATGCCGTTATGCACGACCGAAAACTTCGACGAATTGTCCGTATGCGGGTGAGAATTGACGTCCGACGGCTCGCCATGAGTCGCCCAACGGGTGTGCCCGATGCCGACGGAACCGTGCAGCGGTTCGCCGCGCAGCTTATCTTCCAGCACGGCCAGACGGCCTTTCGACTTGCGAATCGACAAACCGTCTTTCGTGAACACGGCGATGCCGGCAGAATCGTAGCCGCGGTACTCCAGTTTCTTAAGCCCTTCGATCAAAATATCCTGCGAATCCCGCTTGCCGATATATCCCACTATTCCACACATGTTTGAACAAACCTCCGTTTACGGGTAATATTCCCCCGCTCCCGGACGCCCATCCCCATGCGGCACACAGGCTCTTTATTCAATTGTCGCTTCTTGCATCATCTGTTGTCGCTTATGATGCCGTTCCGCACCCCAAATCGCCTGCGTCCGCCGGTAGCGGCATCCCAGGACATTCGGGGAACACGCATTTTATTGCGAATATCCATGTCCTAAAAATTCAATCCGATTAAATACCAAGACCGTAAAAAATGATAAATCCGCGCTTCAACAGCCAATCCGATATCCGGGACGAATCGCCGGATCGCCGCAAAACAGCACAAGTCCCGGCCCGGTTCCCTTTCCGCTGCCTGAACCTGCATAAGCGCATTCCGCCGAACGCTTGTCAGAGCGGTTGCCCGTCTCCTTTTGACGTATCGGCTTACGGTTCGAATGCGTAACCGGGAGGTCCCCGCCGAACATGTTCGAACACCTCCACCTCGTCAGCTTGCCTTTATGACGCGACCGTCATCTCCATCAGCAAGCTCTGGCGCTTGTCAAACGTTGGAATGATCTACCCTCGCTTTCTCTTCCGGAATCATATTTCCTATCATATTCATTTTTGCATCACGGCGCAACCTGAACTTTCGAACTAAAATCCCGGATGCGCCCGATGCGCAAAATGAAGACGTCTTGACCATGCCGCAAGCCTCGTACCTGTCCGCAGCGGTTCGCGTTTGCGGGCCGCTGGGCGGATGTCCGCACATCCGCAAGTACAGTCACCTGGTAATTTTACCCGACAAACGAACGGATCGCTCGTCCCGCTTCGAAGTACGGCACTGCTGCAGCATGCCCGTGTCCCCCGAAGCTTACCCCAACTCGGACTTCACCGCATCGGCAATGCGGGATACGTAAGCTTCGATCTCCGCTTTGTCCGGCCCTTCGGCCATGACGCGGATCAAGTTCTCGGTGCCGGAAGGGCGTACGAGCACCCGGCCGTTGTCGCCAAGCTTCTCCTCCGCTTCGCGAATCACCGCCGCAATCGCCTGATTGTCCTTGAACAGCGACTTGTCGGCGACGCGCACATTGACGAGCACCTGCGGATATTTGCGTATAATCGTCTTCAGCTCGGCCAGCGTCCGGCCGGAAGCGATAATCGTATCGACCAACTGCAGCGCCGTCAGAATGCCGTCGCCAGTCGTATTGTAATCGAGGAAAATCACATGTCCCGATTGCTCCCCGCCCAGGTTGTAGCCTCCGCGGCGCATCTCTTCCATCACGTACCGGTCGCCGACGGCCGTCTTCGCCGTCTGCAGCCCGAGACGCTCCGCCGCCTTGAAAAACCCGATATTGCTCATCACCGTCGTCACGATCGTGTCGCCTTTCAGCTTCCCGGCCCGCTTCATCGCCTCGCCGCAAATGCATAAAATATAATCGCCATCTACTTCTTCCCCGTTGCTGTCGATCGCGATAAGCCGGTCGGCATCGCCGTCGAACGACAGCCCGAAATCCGCGCCTTCGGCCAGCACCCGCTCGCGCAAAAACTCCGGATGCGTCGATCCGACGCCGTCATTGATGTTCAGACCGTTCGGCTCGGCGCCGACCGTCACCACTTGCGCTCCCAGCTCCCGGAACACCTGCGGAGCCAGCTCGTAGGCGGCGCCGTTGGCGCAGTCGAGCACGATCTTCAAGCCTTCGAACGAATGGGAGATCGTCGTCTTCAAATAGGCCAGATAGCGCTGTTTCGCTTCCGTGTCGTCCGTCACCGTCCCGATTTCCCCGCCTTCCGGGCGCGGCAGTTCGTCGCGTTCCGCATCCATCAGGCGTTCGATCTCAAGCTCCGTCTCGTCCGACAGCTTAAAGCCGTCACCGCCGAAAAACTTGATGCCGTTGTCCTCCACCGGATTATGCGATGCCGAAATCATGACGCCAGCATCGGCTTTCATCTCCCGCGTCAAAAACGCGACGGCAGGCGTGGACACGACGCCGAGTCTTACGACGTTTGCCCCGATAGACGTCAGCCCCGCGATCAGCGCCGCCTCCAGCATCGGGCCGGAGACGCGGGTATCGCGTCCGATGACAACCTTCGGCCTGGCCGTATGTCCGGCCAATACATAACCGCCGCAGCGGCCGATTTTATAAGCAAGCTCAGGCGTAAGCCCGCGATTCGCTACACCGCGGACACCGTCCGTTCCAAAATACTTTCCCATGAATTCATTGCTCCTTTTGCATATAATGGCCTTCCGCATCCGGGCGAAACGTAAGAAGACCGGCGCGCGGCCGCCTTACGTTCCCGTCTGCGCTTCCTCTTCCGGCTCCCGACTTGCGGGCGGATCGTTCTTGTCCGGCGGACTGCCGGTTCCGGGTGTTCCGGGCGGATCGGAACCGTCTTCGTCCGTTTCGCCGGTATTCCCATCTCCGTCACGATCGTCCGGCTTTTCATCCGCCGCGCCGTCCGATTCGCCTTCCCCGTTGGCAGGCGGATCGGGGCCCGCCGGTTCATCCGGCTTGACGATGACGGGCGCCGTCTCCGTAATTTGAACCGTCGCCGAATCGACGCTCGCGGACACAAGCTCGATGAACGGCGGCAGCGCAACGTCCAGCTTCACTTTATGCCGGCCGGCTCGAAGACCGTCGGCATCGACAGAGACGCGCACATCCTTCACCTGCAGCTTCGCCAGAATGTCCGGGGCGCCTCTTACCTGCAAATCCACCAATCCCGAGGCCGGCTCGATCACCGTCGCATCGAACTGCTCCGCAACGTTGTCGATCTCGATCGGCATCTTTTCCAGCGACCGAGTCTCCATTGGTACAACTTCGACCTGCACGGTTACTTTTTGCGGTTCTACGGCTTGAATGGCCCCGCCCGGATTAAGCGTCAGCTCGATAACGCCGGATTCCGTAATTTCGGACAAATTGACGCTTGGGCCGTCGTACACGTCGATTTTGTCCAGCGCCTCCCTCGGACCGAACAGCTTCACCTCTTTAACATTCGGTTTGAACGACGAAATGCTCAAGCCTTCGGGCAATTGCCCGCTCAAGCCGATCCGCAGCGGGACAACCTTGTATTCTTTCGTGATCGGAATTTCGACTTCCGCCGTGGCGGGCCGGATGACCGCATTCGTCAGCTCGTTTCCTTGCTTATCCAGCGCGATGAGCGGTACCCGCTTCACGTTGATGCTCTTGTCGGCGCCCGCAATATCGATACGCGCCACAACCCGGTCAACCTTGGCCATGTCGTCTTTCGGCAGCGTCACTTCCACCCGGTTGTCGGAATGCAGCACCGGCGTACCCGCAAGATAACCGTCCTCCGGCTCTCCTTCGGTCACGATGGTGACATCGAACGGCTTCGTAATGAGCGCATCGACCTGCACCGTCGTCCGGTTCGGCGACATTTCGAGCAGTTCGACCCCCCGGGGAAGCTGGCCCACTTTCAAAGGCAACGTATATTTCCCTTCCACAATACCGGTTAAATCGACCGTTACCTGGTAGTCTTCGTCTTCATTCGCCGACAGGAGGTTCGTCCGCGTGCCGCGTACGAGAATTCGGACGACGCTCGGTTCCATCGACCGCAGCACATGCGTGCTCTCGTCCATTCCGATCGGCACGATTTTGACGGCCTCGATAACTTTCGTTTCCATATTCGATGCGACGGTGTTCGGCGGGGCCTCCGGATCGAAATGGACGACCGCCCAGAGCAGGACGCCGATAACGGCGGAAACGATTTTCAGCGCTGTCGGATGGCTAAGCCACTTATCCATGGCGGTCCCCTCCTTTCCGCTTCCAGAAGGAAACCTTCGCTTTCGCTTTCGAGTTGGCAGCCTGGTACAGCTCTTCGAACAGCTTCGAGATAAGCGATTCTTCCGTAATGTCGCGCACGATCATGCCGCCCAGCGCCAGCGACACCTGTCCCGTCTCTTCCGAGACGACAACCGCCAGGGCATCGCAAACTTCGCTCACGCCGATCGCGGCACGATGCCTTGTCCCCAGCTCCTTGCTGATAAACGGGTTTTCAGACAACGGCAAATAACAACCGGCCGCCATAATTTGATTGTTCCGAATAATAACCGCACCGTCATGCAGCGGCGTATTGGGCGTAAAAATGTTAATCAGCAGCTCCGAGCTGACCTTGGCTTCCATCTGTATGCCGGACTCGATTAATTCGTTCACGCCTGTGCTTCGCTCGAACACGATCAGCGCGCCGATTCTTCGTTCGGACATATTCGTGACGGCCTTGATCACTTCCGAGATGCACTCGTTCACCATATCGCGCTCAAGCGTGGTAGAGCGGGAAAACAGCTTGCCGCGTCCGAGTTGCTCGAGCGCGCGGCGCAGCTCCGGCTGGAAAATAATGAGCACCGAGACGACGCCGAACGTAAACATCTGGTTCATCAACCATTTCAACGTATACAGATTGAACCAGGTGCTGACCGCCCATGTCGCCACCAGCATCAATATCCCTTTGAGCAATTGTACGGCCCGCGTTCCTCTAACAAGCTCCATCAGCTTGTAGATAATAAAGCTCACAATCGCCACGTCTATAATATCTTTTATCCAATCATGCCATGTCGTATCGGCAAAATAGTTCATTCGCCTACCCCCACAGGCCGGTGCCTTGTCCGCCATGACAGGCGGTATCTATTCTAACGGTTCCGACCGATTGCCCTCCCTACCATCGTGGCAGCCTGCCGGCAAACTAAACGGCAGACAACTTAACTTTATTGTTTTCGAGATAAGATGCCTTATTCCTTTATTATAAAAGAAAAAAGCCTTCCCGCGCCAGGAAGGCCATTTGCTGTCAAGGTGTCAGGCCGCTGACGGTCTCTGTCACTTTGTACCAAAACCAATCCAGCGCCTGATCGATCATGCGGATTTTCCCGGCGATATGAGCGGTCGAGGCCAGATTCAAGCTTCCGTCGATGACGATGACGTCTCCTTCTACCTCGCCCTGAACATCGGCATTGCCGTTCTCTACGGTCAAGCTTCCGTTCACGTATGCGCCAGGCGGCACAATGACTTGATTACCTTTAATGACGATCTCCTGCAGATCGGAACCGCGCACTACAAGCTCGGTGTTCTGTTCCCATATCGTAACAAAACTGGTAACCATAATCAACGCGAACATAATGGCCACAGTAATAGCCGGGTGATTGCGCACCATACGCGTCCACTTGCGCCGCCTGCTGGTCGGGAGCTGTGCCATAATGCGGTTTGTCAGCTGTCGGGATGCTTCCTTGTCCAGCATCGGCGTATCCAAGGCCGCGCGGGTCAACGCTTCTGTCCGCTCCAGCTGTTCGAAACGCGCCTGGCACGACGGACAAGCGGTCAAATGCTTCTTTAAGGACGCAACCTTTTCCGCCGGCAATTCGCCGTCCAAGTAGTCATGTATCCAAACGATTGCGACGCTGCATTCCATGCCAGCCATACTCCTTTCTTCATGCTCGCACAAGCTTGGTTTGTATACGATACGTACGGGGCGCTGGAACGTTTCATTTTTTCTTCATGAAAATAAGCGTTTTAACAGCGATCCGTTACAATTTGTTTTCCAGCCGTTTTCGCAAAAATTCACGGCCGCGGTGGACGCGGGTTTTGACCGTCGTAACCGGCATATCCAGCACTTCGCCGATCTCCTGCAGCGACAAATCCTGCAAATACCGCAGCACCATGACGGATTTGTATTTGGCCGGCAGCGTTTCGATCGCTTGATGGATCGTCCTCTGCGTTTCGGAAAGAAGCGTCTCGCTTTCCGGCGTCCGGTTGTCGCTCGGAATCATCGAATAACCGTCCAAACCTTCATGATCGTTCGATTCGGCATCAAGCGAGTACGACGGTTTCCTCTTGCGGATCCGGTCGATGCATAAATTGGTGGCGATACGGTAAATCCAGGTTGAAAATTTCATCGTCTCGTCATACCGGTCCAAATTTTTGTATACGCGAAGAAACGTCTCCTGCACGACGTCCTCCGCTTCCTGACGATTGTACAACATTCGATATGCCATATGATAGAGCTTATCCTGATAAAGGCCGACAAGCTCAGCGAACGCCTGCTGATCGCCCTTCAGGGCCGAACGCGATAGGCGCGCTTCCAATGATTTCACCGTCACTCCTCCAGACGTTTCGGTTAACCGTACTCCTCTTTCGGGCCTCCATTTATCGATGATGAAAGCAGAGCGCCCCGTCATGCGGCGGTCAGCCTCCACGAGAAAAAAGCCGGGCGAGATCGCGGCTGTCGCCTTCCCGCCCGGCTGCCGAACGGCTAGCTATCGGGCCGTTCCCATTCGCTGTTGTACACTTTGCTGTTAGCCCGTATTCCTCATGCCCGCAGCGATGCCGTTAATCGTTAACAGAACTTCGCGCAGCAGCTCCGGATCGTCCTCATCCTTCATCCGCAATTCGCGAAGCTCGCTGAGCAGCCGCACCTGCAAATAGCTGAGCGGATCGACGTACGGATTGCGCAGTTGAATCGAGTCTTTGATGACCGGGACGTTGTCGAGAATATTGTCTTGACCCGTAATTTGCAGAATCAAGTCGGAGGTCAGCTTGTATTCCGCTTCGATCTGACCGAAAATCCGGTCCCGGATCGCGCTGTCCTTGATCATCGACGCGTATTCCCTGGCAATCAGCAAATCCGCTTTCGCAAGCGCCATCTGCAAATTGTCGATAAGCGAGCGGAAGAACGGGAACTTGGCGTACATCGTACGCAGCTTTTCCATTCCTTCCGGATCTTCATCCAGATAAGCCCGGATCCCGGTTCCCGCCGCATACCAGGCCGGCAGCAAGTAACGGCTTTGCGTCCAGGCGAATACCCACGGAATGGCGCGCAAATCTTCAAACCGGTCGCTGTTTTTGCGTTTGGACGGACGCGAACCGATATTGAGCTCGCCCACTTCCGACAACGGCGTGGATTCCTTGAAAAACGTCATGAAGTCCGGATCGCGGAAAATAAGGTCCTGATATTTCTCCAACGCGGTATCGGAGATGCGTTTCGTGATGGTCTCCCAGCCCGCCTCCTCTTCCGGTCGCCGCAGCGGGAACTTCGCCAGCCGGGCCGCCGTAATGAGCGCCCATGTCGCCTGTTCCAGGCTCCGGTAGGCGATATCCTGCATCGAATAACGGGATGAAAGCACTTCGCCCTGCTCCGTAATTTTGATGCCGCCGCCGATCGTATGAGGCGGCTGCGCCAGAATGCTCCGGTTGAGCGGCATGCCGCCGCGGCCAAGCGCACCGCCGCGTCCGTGGAAAAACTTCAGCTTGACGTCATATTGCTTGGCGGCATTCGTAATCTCGTTCAAGGCCACCCGAAGCTCCCAGTTGGCGGTAACGACGCCGCCATCCTTGTTGCTGTCGGAATACCCGAGCATAATTTCCTGCAAGTCGCCTCTGGCCGCTACCGCCTGACGGTAGATCGGAAGCTCGAACAATCTGGCCATAATGCCCGGCGCCGCGTGCAGATCGTCGATCGTCTCGAAGAGCGGCACCGCCTGCAGCGTGCAGCGGACCGTTCCGTCCTTCTCCTTGCGGAACAGTCCGACCTCCTTGGCGAAAACCATCACTTCCAGCAGGTCGCTTGCGCCTTGCGTCATGCTGATCAGATAGCTCGAAATGCATTCCGTTCCGAATTCCTGCTGGGCACGGTACACCGTCTGATACACATCCAGACATTCTCTCGTCGCCTCGGAATAATCGAGATAGGACGAAGTCAGCGGACGCGGATCGTTCAGCAGCTTGTGCAGCAGCTCGATCTTCTCGTCCTCGCTCAAGGCCGAATAATCGTCGACGATATGCATCTTGGCCAAAATTTCCGTCATCGCGTTCTCATGTTCCTTGCTGTGCTGGCGAATGTCCAGCGTCAGCAGATGGAACCCGAACAGTTCGACCTGGCGGATCAGCTTGCGGAGATGGGTATCGGCCACATAATCGGCAAAATGATGCCGGAGGCTGCGGTCGATAATGAGCAGGTCTTCCTTCAGCTCTTCCGCGCTGTTGTAGCGCATCGGCGTTCCTTTGAGCGCATCGTTGCGCGTGTTGGCCAGCTTCTCCAGCATGAAGCAGATCTTGATCCGGTACGGCTCCGTCGCATTGCGCCAAATATCGGCGCCTTTGATCTCGATATGCTCGCGGTCGCGGCGGATGGACTGGATCAGTTCGTTCGACACTTCCACAATATTGGTGCTGAAGCTCAGCAAGCCCATCAGTTCCTTCAGCCTCTGCCGGTACTTGTGTATCGCCAGTTGACGGTGCATGTTGAGCGTCTCCCAGGTGATGTCCGCCGTAACGGACGGATTGCCGTCCCGGTCTCCTCCGATCCAGGAGCCGAAGCGCAAGTAATCCGGCACATGCCATTTTTCATCCGGGTAATATTTGTTCAGGCAGCGCTCCAGCTCTTCATAAACGTTCGGCAGCACGTCAAAGAGCGTCTGATCGAAATAATACAAACCGTTGCGAACTTCGTCGATAACCGTCGGCTTGCGGTCGCGCAGCTCGTCCGTTTGCCACAGAATGAGCACTTCGTTCAGCAGCTTCTCCCGCAGCTTCTCCCGTTCCCGGTAGGTCAAGGTAGGGTTGTCCAGCTCCATGACGCCCTCGGCAATCCGTTTATGGATATCCAGCACCGCGCGGCGCGTCGCTTCCGTCGGATGAGCGGTCATGACCAGTTCCAGCGATATACTGTTAATGATCGACTTCACATCGTCGATGCTGATATTTTTATGCTTCAGCGTCTGAACCGCGTCCTCGATCGATCCCGGCTGCACCGACTCCCCGGCCGAACGCTCATAGTCCCGCTTCCGCCGGATACGGTGATTCTGCTCGGCAATATTGACAAGCTGGAAGTAAATCGCAAATGCGCGGATCACCTGATGGCGCACTTCAGGGCTCAGCCGGCTGATCGTACTTTTGAATTCCTCATACAGTTCCGGAACGAATTCGGCGCGCAGCGCTTTGCTCATTTCCCGGATTTTCTCGACAATGTCGAGCAGTTCGCGTCCACCCTGGTGGACAAGCACCTCTCCCAAAATATTTCCCAGAAACCGAACGTCACGTCTCAGCAAGCTGGTTTGCGGACGAATCGTCGTTGATGCTGTTGCCTGTTCCGACATACTGTTCCTCCTCAACATTTTCCGAAGGACAACCGCTCGGCAAGCGAAGCCGGTTCTCCGTCCCCCCGTAACCGCAAACGGCTTCGCCGGTCATTCGAACGAAGCTTGGCACGGTGAAATTTAATTCTGTCTTTATTATACAAGCCCAAAGTACAGGCCTAATAATCACTCTCTCCATCATACTACAAAACAAGTTCCGGTTGAAGCCCCCGCGATCACTCAGTTAA
>NZ_JBCNFP010000099.1:0-622 GCF_050481165.1 Paenibacillus cisolokensis | reverse complement strand
AACCTGAATTTCGAAAGCCCATAATAACGGGTCATTGTTGCGAGAAGGTCAGCATCAGGCTTGCAAATATGTGGATAATTTTCCGTCTGGCCGAGCTAGATTATCCACATGCGGATAGTCCTCCCCCTCCCCAATGAAGAGGCTGGTTCATTTTCCATGTAAAATTTTGTGAATCATCATTCCAACAAAGCCACCCTGGCTTCGATTCGTTTCCATGCGTAGCGTCCGGCGAAGTTCTTCATCAGTTTGAGCACGACAGATCGACCGTGCTGAATGAGCGTCGCCGCGCAGTGAAAGAACTCCAGACGGAACCTTGCAATGGTATAACCTTGATGCACCGGCTCGCAGCAATCGCGTTTGAATCGCTCGAACAAGTTATAGGCAAGCAGCTTGATGAGCAAATCCAGTTCATTCGCTTTAAAATCGCTTGTGGCGATGCGATCGATCGAGAAGCCGTTTTTGGCTTCCTTGATGTAATTTTCCATGCAGCAGCGTTGGTTGTAGAAGCGCCACAAATCGATCGGCTCCCATTCCAGATTGGTTACGATCGCTTCATATTGCCAGTCTGTATCGAACACGATCCGGCCTTGTCCGTCATCAAACACCTGCGCTTTGCGAATAA
>NZ_JBCNFP010000098.1:0-57187 GCF_050481165.1 Paenibacillus cisolokensis | reverse complement strand
TAACGTTCCGTCTGAGGTGAGAGTTCTGTCTGAGAGTAACGTGGCAGCTGAGAAACAACGTTTCGTCTGATTATGGTCGTGACATAGGAGCGGAATCGGGGAGTTGTTGCGCTATTGCCCGCGCTGCCGGAGTGCCGCGTCCGTACAGAGCCCCCGGTGTCGGCCGGATAGGTATCCAAATCGTGGGCGGCAATATCATATAAATTAGCGATTGACTCTCACGTTACGTGATACGCTATAGTAAACGCTGAAGGGGGCAACCGACAATGAAGGTGAAAGAAGTGGCCGATTTGGTCGGCATTAGCGTGCGCACGCTGCATTATTACGATGAAATCGGACTGCTGACGCCGGATACGGTCACCGAATCGGGATACCGTCTGTACTCTGACGACAATCTCGAACTGCTGCAGCAGATATTGTTTTTTCGGGAAATGGGCCTTCCTTTGAAAAAAATTAAAGCGATTGTAAGCGATCCTTCCTTCGACCGGCTGGAAGCGTTGGAGCTTCACCGGAACATGCTGCTCGAGAAGCGGACCAGGATCGACAAAATGATCGCTACGCTGGACAAAACGATCCGGCATGTGAAAGGAGAAATCGAAATGACAAATGCGGAAAAATTCGAAGGCTTCGATTTCAGCCGCAATCCTTACGAGCAAGAGGCGCGAGAGCGCTGGGGGGACGAGGCGGTTGACCGGTCGAAAGCAAAGCTCGGGAGCATGTCCAAGGCGGAACAGGAGGCGTTGGGAGAGGAAATGAACGCGATATACCGCAAGCTGGCGTCTCTCCGCCATGAATCGCCCGCATCGGAAGCGGCGCAGGACGCGATTCGAGAGTGGTTTGAGCTCCTGAACCGGATGGGCCATTACTCGCTCGACGCATTTAAGGGACTGGGCCAAATGTACGTCGACGACGTACGCTTCACGAAAAACATCGATCAATTCGGCGAAGGGCTGGCGGTATTCATGCGCGATGCGATGGCCGTGTTTGCGGATAACGGTAAAAAGCAAGCCGGCCAGTAAAGGCGGCGATCAGAGCAGGCCGACTTGACAAAATCGAAAGGACTCCGCTTCGATAACGGCAACTGTGCCTCAGCTTTCCTCCATACAACTGCAAAGGCCAACCGGATGCGACCCGGTTGGCCTTTGCATGTATATAGCGACGCTACGATGATGCCTTGCCGCCGAACGGCCCGGCTCTTACGGCAGCGTGCTGCGCAGAACGGTCATATTCCCGTTCAGCTCATAGCTGCCAAGCGTGGCGGGGAGCAGGAAACATTCGCCCGCCCGCAGCGCGATCTCGCCGCCGTTCCACTTCAGCGAGCCTTCGCCTTCGGCGACGACGAGAATGACGAAGCTCTCCGGTGTCGTGGACAGCGCCCACGGGCCCGCGACGACGCCCTTCTCCACCAGGAAGTAAGGGGACGAGGCGATCGTCAGCCATTGCCCGGCCGGCGTTCCCTGCGTTTTCATCCGCGTGGCGCCGGCGCCTTCGTATGCGATGACATTGAGCGAATCTTCGATATGCAGCTCGCGCGGCTTGCCGTCCAGTCCCGGCCGGTCATAATCGTAGAGCCGGTATGTCGTATCCGAGTTTTGCTGAATTTCCGCCACGACAACGCCGGAGCAAAGGGCGTGAACGGTGCCGGCCGGAATATAGAAAGCGTCGCCCGCCTCCACCGGCACCTCCTGCAGCGTATCCATAATCGAGCCTTCCCGGATCGCCTTTTCCATCGCCGCGCGATCCACGCCTTCTTTCAGCCCGTAAATAATTTTCGCTCCAGGCTTGGCGTCGAGAATGTACCACATTTCGGTTTTGCCGAGCTCGCCCTGCGGCAGGCGTTCGTAATCGTCGGTCGGGTGAACCTGGACGGAAAGATCGTCATTGCAGTCCAGCAGCTTGATCAGCAGCGGAAAACGTCCCGATTTTCCATTCAGCGCTTTCGAGCCGAACCATTCCCGGCCGTACGCCTCGCGTATCTCGTCGAGACCTTTGCCGGCCAGCTCCCCGTTTTTGACTTTGGTCGTCCCGTTCGGATGATCGCCGATCATCCAGCCTTCGCCGATCGCTCCTTCCGGGATGTTCAGGCCGAAGCGGGAAAGCGCCTGGCCGCCCCAAACTCTTTCTTTAAACACCGGTTCGAATTGCAGCGGATATGGTTGTACTGTCATGCTTGTAATCTCCCCACTTTTTATCTTGATTTGGATAACACCGGCCCGGCATCAGCCCAGCGGCCGTCCGGGCTGGAACAGCTCCAGCAGCTCGCCGTCCGGGCCGTAGAAGAAGAAATAGCGGCTTCCGTTCGGCAGCGTCGTAATTTCGGTATCGCGAAGCGGCACGCCGAGCGATTGAATCCGCTCGAATTCCGCCTCCACGTCGTCTACGGTAAAGGCGGCGTGATGGACCTTGCCTTCGGCCGGCAAATCCGGATTGTAGCCTTCGATCAGTTCGAGTTCCGTTTCTGCCGCATCCTCGAAGCTGAGGAAGGCGAGCCGGATAACGCCGTTCGTATGTGTCATCGTGTAGCGGTGCTTCATCCCGAGAACGGTAGTGTAAAACTCGATCGACTTTTCCAGATTGCGGACCATAATGCCGAGGTGCTCGATTTTTTTGACGGCCATGCTTCATTTCTCCTCCCGATTTTCGAAAAATGTTTGATTCAGCTTTGCCGGACCGGAAGCGGTGCTTCCGGATCGGCCGGGCGCGGTTTCCGCTTCTCCACCGCAATCAGATAAGGGGCGGCGGGTTTCTGGATATGGCGGTATATGGCCGACTGTCCCCGATCCGGCGGCAGCCCGGCGGCCCACGCCTCCACCGCTGCCGCTTCCGTCTCCCCGCCTTCGTGGCCGGGGTAGAGGACGCAGGTGACGATGCCGCCCGGACGAAGCAGCGTCATGGACGCTTCCAGCGCGGCGAGCGTGGAAGCCGTCTCGGTGATGACGGACGGATCGGCCCCCGGCAGATAGCCGAGATTGAACATGACGGCCGCGACCCGTCCGCGCTTCGCCGCCGGCACCTCGTCTTCCATGCCGGCATGGCTGCCGAGCACGAGCCGCACGTCAGGCAGCCGTCCGGCGGCGCGGAGCGGTTCCAGCCTTGCCTGCGTGCGATCGAGCGCCTGCCGCTGAACGTCGAAGGCGATCACCGTTCCGCGGGGGCCGACCGTCTCGGCAAGAAACAGCGTATCGACGCCGTTTCCGGCCGTGGCGTCGATGACGGTGTCGCCAGGCGAGACCCGTTCGGCGATCCAGCGGTGCGCCATGCTCAGAACCGACAGCAAGCCCATCAGCCGCGCGCCTCCGCGAATTTGCCCTGCCACGTGTTGCGGCGCCGAAGCTCGGCGTCGATCGCGTTCAGCACTTCCCATTTTTTCAGGCTCCACATCGGGCCGATCAGCAGCTCGCGCGGCGCATCGCCGGTCAGCCGGTGGACGATCATGTCCGGCGGCAGCATTTCCAGCGTGTCGACGACGAGGCCGACGTATTCGTCCAGCTCCAGGAAGCGCAGCAGGCCGGCTTCGTACTGCTTGACCATCGGCGTTTTGCGCATCAGATGCAGCAGGTGGATCTTGATGCCCTGCACGTCCATCCCCGCGACGGCGCGTCCGGTCGCCAGCATCATGTCCCGGTCCTCCTGCGGCAGTCCGTAAATGATATGGGCGCATACCCGGATGCCTCGCTCCCGGAGCCTGCGAACCGCGTCGATATAGCAAGCCGTATCGTGGGCGCGATTGATCAGCCTGGACGTCGATTCGTGTATCGTCTGCAGCCCCATCTCCACCCACAAATACGTCCGCTCGTTCAATTCGGCCAAGTAGTCGACGACATCGTCCGGCAAACAGTCCGGCCTTGTGGCGATCGACAGTCCGACGACGCCCGGCTGCTCGAGTATCGCTTCATAATACTCGCGCAGCGTTTCGACCGGGGCATACGTATTCGTATAAGCCTGGAAATAACCGATATAGCGGGCGTTCGGCCATTTCCGGTGCTGGCGGTCGCGGATCGTCGCGAACTGCGTGACGAGATCGTCGCGGCGCCTTCCGGCGAAATCGCCCGATCCGCGCGCGCTGCAGAAGGTGCATCCTCCCGTGGCGATCGTCCCGTCCCGGTTCGGACAAGTGAAGCCGGCGTCCAGCATGACCTTGAACACTTTGCCGCCGAATTGCCGTCTCATTTCGTAGTTCCATGTATGGAATCGTTTGTCGCCCCACATTAGCGGCTGTTCGGCCGCTATCGGCGATCGGTTGGCCAACATCGCAAACACCTTCTTTTTTATCGTCTTGATGTTTTCGCCAGAAGAGGCGCATAATCCTTTCTTCGTCAGGGCAGCCGTTTCGGGCAGCCGCATCGGCCTTGCGCGATTGTCCTCTTCCATTGTAGCGAAAACCGTCTTCGCGCGCCATGATCCGGCTGCAAATCGCGGGTTTCGTCTGACCGGCCACGGCGCCCTTATTTCAATTCAGACTTGATGTATCTTACATGATATGTTATATTTAAAGGGCGAAAAATCAACATTTTTATATACCTGCCTCTTCATCGTATCCATCGTAATAACGCATTTCGCAATCGGGAAAACTGTTTAAAAACCTGGACGAGGTGATGCGAGATGAACGAAGCGGTAAAAATTCCCCAAGGGGACCAGAAAGTAACGGTCGAATTGACGGTCAAGGAATTGATGGCGCTTGCCGGCTTGCGCTTCCACAACAATCACGACGTGGAGATCGCGGCGAAGAAAAAAATTAACGAGGCGATCGAGTCGACCTACGAGATCGAGAAGGCGGGCAAGCATGGCGAGACGACTTCGACATTCCTGAATTAGCATGACTTCGCATAATGGCGGCTGCCGGGTTCAGCAGAATCCGGCAGCCGCCTTTTTGCGGCGCAGTAATCGCGGACGATGCCCCTTTACATCCGGTGCGCCCATAAGGCACAATAGGGACGGGCCAGAATCGCCCGTTTCGCTCGAAACGGGGCGCCGGCAGAAGGCAGACGGCAGCCGCAGGCAAGCCGCAATGGAAAGATGTGACAGGGAGGACGCCGCATGCGTTTGAGAGGAAGAAAAGGAATACGGGAAAGTTTGGAGAATCAGCCGGATCTGGTCGTGCTGGACGCGAAGCCTCACCGCGGGCGCTGGCATCAGTTTTTCGGCAACGACCGTCCGATATATATCGAGCTTGGCATGGGCAAAGGCCGTTTCATCAGTGCGATGAGCGCGACGTACCCGGACATCAACTTCATCGGCGTCGATATGTACGACGAGCTGCTGCGCAGAGCAAGCGAGAAGGCGCGGGCCGTCTGGGCGGAGCGGGGAGTCGAAAGTCCGCCGAATTTGGCGCTTCTGAGGGCCAATATCGAATGGATCGAGACGATGTTCGCGCCCGGCGAAATCGAGCGGATTTACCTGAACTTCAGCGATCCGTGGCCGAAAGCGAAGCATGCCCGCCGCAGACTGACGCACCCGCGGTTTGTGGCGAAATATATCGAGCTGTTGAACGAGCGGGGCGAAATTCATTTGAAGACGGACTCGAAGCTGCTGTTCGAATTTTCGCTCAACAGCTTTTCCGATATGGGGCTTCAACTCCGCAACATTTCGCTCGATTTGCACCGGGGAGGCGTTCGCGAAGATCTGGTGCTGACGGAATATGAGAGCAAATTCATCGAGCAGGGACAGCCGATCCACCGGTGCGAAGTGGTGGTCGGCCGCGAGGCGCTGGCCGAGCATCGCGCGGCGATGCGCCGTCAAGTCGAGGGCCACAAGGCCGACACGCCGTATCCCGTCAGTGAGCCGAGCAGCAGCCCGGCGACGACGTCGGAAGGATAATGCAGCCCGAGATACATGCGGGACCAGCCGACGGATAAGCCGACGAACAGGGCGACGGGCACAAGAGCCGAAGGCAGCGCGTCCTGCATCAGCAGAAACGGCGTCAACCAGGCGAACACGGCGGTCGTATGCCCTGAAGGAAAAGAAGAATCGATCAGCGGATTTCTGCCGGTAATGACGTCCGGCATCGCCTGATACGGCCGCAGCCGCCGGACCGTACGCTTGACGACGGCTACCGGCACATGGCTGAGCACGACCGCCGTCAGGCTCTGCCATCCGGCCGTGTTCCACGGGGGCGGCGCGGCAATGGCGCACAGAAGCGAGCTTGAAAGCGTGAACGTGGCGCCCCCCATATGCGTCACCGTGCTAAGCCAGCCGCCGATCCCGAGCTTCAGCCACCGACGAACGGGACGGCGGTTCGCCCATTTGAGCAGGCGCTTCTCGCGCGTCCGCAACCATTTCCAAAATCCCACCTTCGCCATTCCCCTCCCCGATGCCGACAATTGATGCAAGTTAGGTTGTTCTATTGTACCATGATTTTGTTCGGCAAATATCATCCGCGCTCGTTTTTTTGTAAACGTTTTTATCCGCGCTTCGTTCATGAAACGTTTAACCGTCCGCAGCCGATGGTAAAAATAATATGGAGAGCTTCGAAGCCGGCGGACCGGAACGAGCGGAACCGGCTGTCCGAAAATTAGGGCTTCGGTCTCATTTTTCGGCGGGAGCGCCGCGGTCTTACGCGATTCATCGAAAGTTTTTCACCGACTCGTCACAACTTTTTTGCGGATTCTGTCGTATGTAAGGTCAAAAGAATTAAAAAGGCTGCAAATGGATGAAAATAAGGTTGTGCGTGTGGAAATCAGGGGAACGCAACCGTTGCATGCCCGTACAAGCGTTTTTCCTGCGGATAAGGACGGTATCGGGAGTATTTCCACTTTTGACAAACCGCTCCGAAGCGTGGAAAATCAGAATGGCGTGCGAACTTTAAAAAACAGAGAACACAGAGAACACAGAGAACAGAAACAGATAAGCGTAAAAGGCGGCTCCGCCGCATGGCGGGGAAGCAACGTTTCGCGACAACCGACAAGTCGAACACGCAGCAGACCAGACAGAGAGAATATAAAAAATGGGGTCGCAAGGGGGCAAAACCGAATATGATTTTGAACGCAGTCATGATCGCACTGCAAGTATTTCTGGCTTTTATCGGGCTGTACCAGTTTACGATCGCCTTGTTCGGCATCGTCAAGAAGTCCGGGCGCAAATCGCATGCGCCGCAAAAATCTTTCGCCGTGCTCGTCGCCGCCCACAACGAAGAGCAAGTGATCGGGGCGCTCGTCGAAAACCTGAAAAATCTCGATTATCCGAAAGAACTGTACGACATATTCGTCATATGTGACAACTGTACCGACAGAACGGCCGAAATCGTCCGCAGCTACGGCGTTCGCGCATGCGTGCGCAACAACCGCAAACTGCGCGGCAAAGGTTATGCGATCGAGTGGATGCTGAAGGAATTGTGGAAAATGCCGCGCCAATACGACGCGGTCGTCATGTTTGATGCCGACAACCTCGTAAATCCCGATTTTCTGCGGCATATGAACAACGATTTGTGCGAAGGGCACAAGGTGATCCAAGGTTATCTCGACACGAAAAATCCGGGAGATTCCTGGGTTACAGCCTCGTACGGCATTACGTACTGGTATTGCAACCGGCTGTGGCAGCTTTCGCGCAAAAATTTGAACATGAGCAACTTTCTCGGCGGCACGGGGATGTGCTTCGATGCCGGCCTGCTCAAGGAAATGGGATGGGGCGCGACCAGTCTTGTCGAGGATCTGGAGTTTTCGATGCGCTGCGTTCAGCGCGGCGTCTATCCGGTCCTGAACTACGATGCGAAGGTGTACGACGAGAAGCCGGTAACGTTCAAGGCTTCCGCCCGCCAGCGGCTGCGCTGGATGCAAGGACATTTTACGGTGGCGCGCCATTACTTCTTCCCGTTGCTGTGGGCCAGTCTGAAGGAACGCAATTTCGTCAAATTCGACGCCGCGCTGTACTCGATATCGGTGTACAATACGCTGCTCGGATTGATCGGCACGCTCGTGTTGTGGATCGATTACATCATCCCGAAGGACGACAAGCTTGTGTCGATTTACGCCTACCTCCCGTGGTGGGTTCCGGGTGTGGCGATTTTCTGCACCGTCGCGATGTTCCCGCTCGTCATGATGCTCGAGGGCGTCAAATCGTGGAAAATGTACGCAAGTCTTGTGCCAATGGTGCTGTTCCAGCTTTCGTGGCTGCCGATTACGTTTTATGCTTTCTTTACGCAGAACAACAAGCAATGGAGCCATACGAAGCATACGCGTGTCATCCGGCTCGAAGAAGTGCAAAGCAAGCAGGTGTAGATTTTGCCGTCGTGTCGCATATTTGCGACCTATGGCATCACGAACCGATGCAGTCCGTTCTCCTCTGGGAGACGGGCTGCATTTTGTTTTTGACGGGCCTTGCGATCCGCGTAACTTCAGCGCGAAACGCCCGCACCGCCTTTCCCGCTGCAGCGACACCGGGCAAAAAGAGGGTTTGGCACGCGAGCTATCGAATTTGTTGGCTTAGGCCACCGTGTAGACATTTTTATCCCTCTATCGGCAAAATAAGGACTTAAACCGGCCGATTCGCCGCCCTATAATGAAAGTGCGAGCATCTTCTTGCTGTACCGGACAATAACAGGCGGCCGAAAGGATGGCGCGCGGACGATGAGTTTGGGGAAACGGGTATTTACGGCTTTTTTCGTATTCGTCATGATTCCTTTGGTTGTGCTCGGCACCGTCTCTTCCCTCGCCTTCCAGCATGTGACGAGGGAGAAATACGAAGAGCAGCTTGAACTGTCCATGAACGCTATCGGACGCAACATCACCAACATGATCAAGGAGGCGAACTATTTCTCCGATTTTTGGGTGACGACCAAGGACAGCGTGCAAAGCGTCGAGCAGTCGATCGGGATGGGAAGCGCTCCGCCGCCGGCGGCGGACGATCCGTATATCGAAGAAATGGTGGAGCGGCAAAAGCTGAGTCAGCGGGTGCTGCTGACGTATCCGGGCATCAAATCGGTCACGCTGTACGGCGACGACGGCAAAGTCGTCAACGTCCGGTTCATTCCCGACACGCCGGCTCCGTTCGAGCAGTTGAAGACGAATCCGCTGTACGCCGAAGCGCTCGCCAAAAACGGCGCCCCCGTCTGGATCGGTCCTTACGAAGACCGGCTGCTGACCGGAGAAAACAATCTGTTTACCCAAATCCGGGTGCTGCTCGACATCGACACGCTTGCAAGCAAAGGCTTGCTCGTCATCCGGTTCCAGATGAACGAGCTGAGCCGGATATTCGATTTTTACAATACCGAAGCAAACGGCAACCGCCGTTTCCTGCTTGTCGGGCGGAGCGGCACGGTTATTTACGACAGCGGGGAGCAGCTGGCGGGAGAAAATTTTTATCGGCAAGCGGGCATCAGCGGACGGCTCGATCTTACGCAGCGCTACCAGAGCTCGAAGATGGATTTTCTCGGCCAAAAAAGTCTCGTCTCCGTCCACTATCTCCCGGAAATCAAGCGTCTCGGCACCGGGGACTGGACGCTCGTGACGGTGACCGACTGGGATTACCTGACCGGGGACCAGACGCGGATTCTCAGTTGGGTTGTCGGCATTACGGCCGCTTCGCTCGCCTGCGCGCTTGTCTTCAACCTGATGTTCGTCCGGCGAACCGTGAATACTTTCGTCCGCGTGGCCGGCGCCATGCGGCGCGTCGAACGCGGCGATCTGACGACGAGAGTGCCGGTTACCGGCAACGACGAGACGGTCATTCTCGCCAAAGGCTTCAACAGTCTCGTCGCGCGCGTCTCCGAGCTGCTCGACGAGGTCGTCCGGGAGCAGCATCGCAAGCGCAGGGCGGAGATGATGCTGCTGCAAGCGCAGATCAAGCCGCACTTTCTGTTTAACGCGCTGGAATCGATCAACATTTTGGCCGCCCGCAACGACGGACGCAAAGTAAGCCGCATGGTGCAGCAGCTTGCGAATATTTTCCGCATCAGCATTCAGCAGAAGGAAGAAATCCGCATCGATCAGGAACTCGAGCATGTGCGAAGCTATCTGGAGATCCAGAAATTCCGGTTCGAGGAACTGTTCGAATACGAAATCGACGTGCCGGACCGGCTGCTGCACCATCGGATTTTGAAGCTGACGCTGCAGCCGCTTGTGGAAAACTGCGTCCAGCACGGCTTCGAAGGCATCGATTACCTCGGCCGCATCCGCATCAGCGCCGTCGAGGAAGGGGACAACATCGCCTTCTATGTGGCGGACAACGGGATCGGCATTCCGCAGCGCAAGATGGCCATGTTCGCCGCCGGCGGCGCGACGGCGCTCGAAGCGCTGGACGGGGAGCCGGCGGAGACCGGCGAAAGGCGCGGACTCGGGGTCGGCAACGTGAACGACCGGCTCCGCATCCATTACGGTCCGGGCTACGGACTGCTCCTATGCAGCGCGGAAGGGATGGGCACGGTCATCAAATGTCTCATTCCGAAGTCCGCATCCTGACCCTGGCGGCAGTCGGCATAGCGGAACACGACATTTCCCGAGGAGGGGATGAGCCATGAAGCTGAAGATTTTGCTGGTCGACGACGAAATCAACATTTTGAAAAATCTTCAGGCTGTCGTGCCTTGGGAGGAATTGAACGCGGAGATCGTCGGCCTTGCCAAAAACGGGGAAATCGCGTTGGAGCTGGCCCGCGAGCACCGTCCGCATCTCATTCTGTGCGACATCCGCATGCCGGTCATGGACGGGATCGCATTTCTGGGCGCGCTGCGGGAATTCGACTCCGACGCCGAGGTCATGATGATGACCGGTTACCAGGATTTCAGCTACGTGCGGTCGGTTATCCGCTATGAAGTGAGGGATTATGTCCTGAAGCCGATCGACTACGAGGAACTGACCCGGACGATTGGGCGGCTCGCGGCCGGCATCCGCGAGCGAAACGCCGAGCGGCAGACGATCCAGCAGGAATGGCGGCAGATGTACCGGCTCGCTTACGAAAAGGCGCTGTACGATTTGCTGGTCGATATCGGAGACGGGACGGCCGGGCCGTTTCTCAAGCTCAGCGTACTGTCGGAAGAAAATTTGGCGTTTGCGATGCTGCTTATCGATATCGGGGACTATTCCAGACGGGATATCCGGTGGGACGAGCGGGAGCGCAAGCTGTGGAACTTCGCGGTGCGCAACATTGTGCAGGAGCATTTTGCCGATCTTGAAGTTCCGCACGCTGTATTGCAGGTGCGCGGCGGGGAATGGTGCGTGCTGGTCGAACGGGTGCCGCCGGAGTCGTTCGACCGGAACGAATGCACGTCATGGGCCGAAAATTTGCGCCGGAAGATCGGCCTCTATCTCAAGCTGGACACCCGCATGGCGCTGCATCCGGTCTCTGTCCCGCTCGACCGGCTGGCCAAGACCTACAAGCATTTGCAGCGCTCGCTGCATCTGAGCTCCGGCGCGGAAGGAAGCGTTATCGTGCCCGAGTTCCGCCGCGTCGGCGGGGAGGAGACGCAGCGCTTGTGGGACCGGATCGAAGAGATGGTTACGGGGCTCAAACGCTGCGACAGGCGGAGAACGGAAGCCGCGCTGCGCGAGCTGAACGAAAGTTTCCGCCGGCTGCCGGACGGATCGTTCGAGCGGATCGGGCCGATTCTGCATTATGTCTGCCTTCATCTGCTGCGGGAGATGCGGGCGATGGACGTCATCGGCAGGGACGAAGAAGCCGAATACTGGAGCCAAATCGACTGCAGTCCCGGCATCCGCGAAACGCTGGCGATCATCAACCGGCTGATCGACCGGTCCATCGACAGCGTGATGAAAAAGAAAACGGGCGACGTGCTCATGCTGGCGGCCAAAGATTACATCGAACGCAACCTGTCGTCGGATTTGAGCATCGATCTGCTGGCCGACTACCTCGGTATCAGCGGCAGTTATTTCAGCCTGCTGTTCAAACAGCATTTCGGCGAGACTTTCGTGGAATATGTCACCAGACAGCGGATGGAGATGGCGAAATCGCTGCTGGCTTTAAGCGACAAAAACGTAACGGCGATAGGACAAATGGTCGGCTACTCGGAACGCCGCTATTTTACGCGCGTGTTCAGCAAATATACGGGCATGCTTCCGTCGGAGTACCGCGAGATGTCGCATCGGCGTCATGACAAGCCGGTACTTTCCGGCTGGAACAACAAGGAGAAATGAATGATGACCAAAAAAGCGCAATCATGGCGTGAGATGGGATTAAAGGAAAAGATCGGGCAGCTGTTCATTTGCGGCTTCGACGGCTGCCGGCCGACGCCGGGAATCGCGAGGCTCATCGCGGAGTACGGCATCGGCGGCGTCGTCTATTTCCGCCGCAATTTGCGGGACGCCCGGCAGGTCGCGTCTTTGTCGGCGGAGCTTCAGGAGCTGGCAGCCGTTCCGCTATGGACCGCTATCGATCAGGAGGGCGGGATGGTGGTCCGGCTGGAGGAGGGCGTTACCGTCATGCCGGGCGCAATGGCTATCGGGGCGGCCGGCGACCCTGAGCTCGCATACGAGGCTGCGCGGCGGTCGGGGGCCGAACTGAAAGCGGTCGGCATCAACATGAATTTGGCGCCTTGTCTCGATGTCAACAACAACCCGGACAATCCGGTCATCGGGGTGCGTTCGTACGGCGAGAATCCGTCCGCCGTTGCGCTGCTGGGCGTGAAGGCGTTGCAAGGTTATCAGGACAGCGGCGTGGCGGCGGTCGCAAAGCATTTTCCCGGACACGGCGATACGGCCGCCGATTCCCATTTCGAACTGCCCGTCGTTCCGCATGGGCGGGAGAGGCTCGACGAAGTCGAGCTGCTGCCGTTCCGGGCGGCGATCGCGGCCGGGGTCGACGCCATTATGACCGCTCATGTCGTGTTCCCGGCGTATGAGCCCGATCATATCCCGGCCACCTTGTCCCGGCGCATTCTGACGGGGCTGCTTCGCGAACGGCTCGGCTACCGGGGCGTCGTCGTGACGGACTGCCTGGAAATGAACGCGATCGCCGAAACGATCGGCGTGGCGAAAGGCGCGGTGGAAGCGGTCAAAGGAGGGGCCGATCTGGTGCTGGTCAGCCACCGTCTGGACCGCCAGTTGGCGGCGCTTGAAGCCGTACACGACGCGGTGCTCGCCGGCGAGATTCCGCTCTCCCGCATTGACGAGGCGGTCGAGCGGGTATGGCTGCTGAAGGAGCGCAGGGGACTTATCCGACAGTCTGGCTCCGGCTCCGCACCGCAGCGGGCGGAAGCTGCGGGGGCGGAAGCTGCGGGGGCGGAAGTGCACTCGGCTGCGCAGGAGACGGCCATCCGTATATCCGAAGCGGCGGTAACGGTTGTGAAAGGCGGAGAACGGCTGCCGCTTGATCGCGGCGGCCGTACGCTGGTCGTATGGGCGGAACCGCGAGTGAGCACCGAGGTTGTCGAGGTAATCGAACAGGAGTGCACGCTGGCCGCCGCCTTGAAGGACGAAGGCTATGCGGCGGAAGAAACGCGGATCGGGCTCGACCCGGCGGAAAGCGAGGCTGCCGCCGCGCTTGGCGCGGCCGCGAAGGCCGACACGATCGTGTTCGTCTCCTATGACGCGGCATTTTCGCCCGGCCAGATTGCGCTGATCCGCAAACTGAACGAACTGCCGGACAAAGCTTTCGCGCTCGTCGCGGCCAGAACGCCTTACGATTTGTTGGCGGTGCCGGAGGTTCCGCTTTATCTATGCACCTACGAGAATAAACCGACGATGATGAACGCGCTGGCCGGCGTTCTGTCGGGGCGATTGCCGGCTCGCGGCGTCCTGCCGGTCACGATCGGCCCCTATCCGCGCGGGAGCCGCACCTGACGAAAGCGCAGCGCAGGCTCCCGGCTCGCCGCATGGCGGCGGTCAACCGCATATGAGCCCCTTTCCGCGGCCTGTACGAGGCCCGGCCGCAGGGCGTGCCCGGCAGACAACGGGACAGCCGCGCCGGCGTATGCGGCAGAAGAGCTTCTCCCCGCAATCGAGAGCGGAGAGAGGCTCTTTTGCATTTGCCGCCAGCTTAACCGGCCGCTTGGCGGATACCGGCCCATCTTCGCCATCCCTGCCCTCCCCGCAGATTTTTGTCCCCCGGACCTTTCCTGCGAGTGCGGGGACGAACGAGCGTCATTCCTTCGAACGGGACGCCCGTCTATACGGAACGGGACTGTGAAGACGATTGTATCCCTTTTTTATCGGAATGACGCACTTACTTCGGCGCCGTTGCCCTTTACAATGAAAGTACGGCAGCAAAACCCCTAACATCTTTAAGGAGGGTCCAAAGCGTGAAGAAAACATGTACGTTCGTCCTGGCCGCAACGCTCGCTTTATCCGCACTATTGGCCGGATGCGGCGGAGGCGGCAGCGATCCGTCCTCCACCGGCGGCACCGATACCGGCTCGAGCCCGCCGGCTTCCTCGGGCGAATCCGGCTCGACGGACAAGGTGGAGAAATTTACGATGTCTCTACGTCATATCCAGATTGGCGAGCCGCAGAAATTTCGGAAAGCGATTCTCGACGACGTCGTCAAGAAAACGGAAGAAGAAGTGCCGGGCCTGAAATTCGAGCTGGACGGCCTGGAAGACAGCGTCAACCGGTTTACGAAGCTGCCGGCCGAGATGGCCGCAGGCAATCCTCCGAAGATCATGTCCCTCTTCGGCGGCGCGGGCGATGCGCAGAAGTACGCCAAGGCGGGACGGCTGCTCGATCTGACGCCGATTCTCGAGGAGCTTGGCCTCAAGGACAAATTCCTCAACGTGCTCGATCCGTTCTCGGTCGACGGCAAAGTATACGGCCTGCCCATCGGGGGCAACGCCGAAGGCATTTTCTACAATACGGACATTTTCCAGCAATCTGGGCTGAACCCGCCGACGACGTGGGACGATTTGATCAAGGCGGCGGACACGCTGAAGGAAAACGGCATTACGCCGTTTGCCGTCGGCTCCAAGGGCGCATGGGTGCCGAACATGACGATCAATACGTTTATCGGCAGACTGGCCGGGCCGGAGACGATCACGGGATTCACGACGGGCGCCGCAAAATGGAATTCGCCGGACGTCGTGGCCGCTTATACGCTGTATAAAGAATGGGTGGATAAAGGCTATTTCACCAAAGGCGAATTGGGCAAGGAGTACGGAGATATGCTGAACGATTTCGTCGCCGGCAAGGCGGGGATGATGTTCGACGGCTCGTGGCGCTCCTCGGCGTTCAAGAACGACGCCGTCGGGGCGGCCGTCGCCGGCAAAGTCGCGTTCGTGTCGCTGCCGCCGCTGCCGAACGGCAAGGGCGATCAGACGTCCGTCAACGCCAATTACGGCGAAGGGTACGGCTTCTCCGCCGATTTGAACGACAATGAGCTGAAGGCCGTCAAAGCTTTCATCAAAAACATGTACAGCGACGAAATGCAGCTTCGCGGTCTGCTGGAGGATGGCGTACTGCCTTCGATGAAGCTGTCGGAGGCGTCCGTCGCGCAGGTAAGCGATCCGCTCGTCAAGCAGGTGCTGGACGTGTTGAACGGCGCGGGCGCGACGTTCCCGCACTTCGACTCGGTCGTGCAGTCGAAGGTGTACACCGAGACCGAAACGCAGCTGCAAAAGCTGATTGCCGGCAACGTGACGCCGCAGGAGGCGGCCGACGCCATCCAGAAGGTGCAGGACGCCGAGAACGCGGCCGCAGCAGCGGAATAAAACGGCCTGCGAGAAGGAGCCGCCCGGTCGCGGGCGGCTCCTTCCGCGTCGGACATTATACGACGGCGGAGGAATGCCTGTGAAAAACGCGCTTCGCAATCCATATGTTTACCTGATGTTTGTCCTGCCGGCGATCGCGCTTTATTTTCTGTTTTTCATTTATCCGATGCTCATGTCCGTTTATTACGGATTTACGGATTGGGACGGTCTGAGCAAACCGAACTTTATCGGCTTGGACAACTTCGTTGCGGCTTTCAGCGATCCCGAATTTCGCTCCTCCATTTTGAACAACATTTATATTTTGCTGTTTTCCTGCTGCGTACAGGTGCCGCTCATTGTCGTCCTATCTTTGGTCATCGCCGGCGTCAGACGTTTGCAGGGATTCTACAAAACGACCGTGTTCATGCCGTCCATTCTGTCCACCTCGGTGATCGGCATTTTATGGGGCTATATTTACGATCCCGATGTCGGGCTGCTCAACAATTTGCTCAAGTTGTTCGGCGCCGGTCCGATATACTGGCTGGCGGAGCCGCAGTGGGCGATGTTCGCGATTTTGATTACGAATGCCTGGCAGTGGGTCGGTTTTTATATCGTGCTGATGCTGGCGGCGATACTGGCAATCCCGAAAGATATCGACGAGGCGGCCGGAATCGACGGCGCGACCGGCGTGCAGCGGGCGTGGCATTTGACGGTGCCGCTGATCAAGCCGGTGATCAACGTCGTCATCATGCTGTCCATCGCGGGAGCGCTGCGCGTCGTGGACATCGTGCTGGTCATGACGGGCGGGGGACCGGCCGGAGCGACCGAAGTGATGGCCTCCTACATGGTCAACAAGGCGATCAAATACGGGGAATACGGCTACGGTACGGCGCTTTCGATCATCATTTTCGTTATTGCGCTCGTATTGACCGCCCTGTACCAGATCCTGATCGCGAGAAGACAGGAAAGGATTGAATACTGATGCCGGCGGCAATCAAAAAAGCGTTCCCTCATGCCGTCATGTTGACGTATGTGGCGGTCATCCTGCTTCCGTTCCTGTTCGTGCTGTTTTCTTCGTTCAAAGCGAACAACGTCGAGATTGCGATGAGGCCGTTCGGCTTACCGAAAACATGGGCGTTCGAGAACTACAAGGAGGCCTGGGTGAAGGCGAAAATCAACGTTTATTTTTGGAACAGCCTGTATTTGTCGCTTTCGTCCGCAGCCGTCGGCGTGCTGCTCGCCGCTGCCGCCGCCTTTGCGCTGGTGCGCATGAAATTCGAGGCGGTCAGCCGCTGGATCTACCAATATGTGCTCATCGGCATGCTGATTCCAGGCAACGTCCTGTTTATCGCGCAATACTTGCTCGTGCGCAACATGGGCATTCTGAATACGCACTGGTCGTTGTTTTTGCCTTATACGGCCGGCGCGCTGCCGCTCAGCGTGCTGCTGATCGCGGCGTTCATGCGCTCGATTCCGGGGGAGCTGGAAGAGGCGGCGATCGTCGACGGGCTGCGCGCGCCGGGGCTGTTTCTGCGAATCGTGCTGCCGCTTACGGTTCCCGCGCTTGTGACCGTGTTTATTATCAATTTCCTGGGAAATTGGAACGAATATTTGCTGGCGAACTTCTTTTTGAGCAAAGATTCGCTGCGCACGCTGCCGACCGGCATGGTAGGGTTTCGCGACGCTTTCCAGACCAACTATGCGCTTGTCTGCACCGGCATCGTGTACAGCGTCGTTCCGGTTCTCGTTATTTATACCTTTCTTCAGAAAAAAATAATCGAAGGCCTTACGGCGGGCAGCGTAAAAGGCTGACGTTTGCGCAAGCGAAAACCGGCGAGCCTCAATCGCAACCGCGCGGACGATTCGGGAAGCCGCGGCGGATAAGGGCACGGCGGCGCCATGACGGATCTGCAAAAACGCGTTGACAGTTGGTCGGCAGCTGTGGTATATTATTTTGGCAGTGTTATATGTTTACGCACAAGCAGAGGCGCCCGCTTCTCACCTGACCGGCAATGCCGGCTGGTTGCGACTGTTGACTTTTGGAGAGCGATCCTTCGCCGGATCGTGTCATCAATCGGTTCATGGGATGCGGGTCCGTGCGGGCTCGCATTTTTTTGCAGTAATTTTGCAGCGAATTTATGGAAATTATGCTTGGAGGTGGCAGGACATTAGCAGGGAACATCAAATCAATGACGAGATTCGTGCCAGAGAGGTTCGTCTCGTCGGTCCGGGCGGGGAGCAAATCGGAATCAAGCCGCTGCGCGAAGCGCTTCAGATGGCGATCGACATGAATATGGACCTGGTCAACGTTGCTCCGCAGGCCAAACCGCCTGTATGCCGGATTATGGATTACGGCAAATTCCGCTATGAGCAGCAGAAGAAAGAAAAGGAAGCGCGCAAGAATCAGAAGATCGTCGATCTGAAGGAAGTATGGTTCCGCGCGAATATCGAGGAGCATGATTACCAGACGAAGCTTCGCAATGTGGTGAAGTTTCTGAAGGATGGCGACAAGGTGAAGGCATCCGTACGGTTTCGGGGGCGCGAGATTACCCACGCGGAGATCGGACAGCGGATTCTCGACAGGCTGGCCAAGGAAGAAGCCGTCGCCGAGCTGTGCAACATCGAACGTATGCCGAAGCTTGAGGGCCGCAGCATGATTATGATTCTGGCTCCCAAAAACTAACGCAAGCTCTTTAAGGAGGATATATTGACATGCCTAAAATGAAAACTCACAGCAGTCTGAAAGACCGCTTTAAAATTACCGGGACCGGCAAAGTAAAACGGTTCAAAGCGTACAAAAACCATCTGCTTTCCGGAAAATCCGCGCGCCAGAAGCGCGTTCTCTCCACGCAGCCGCTGTTGGCCAAGGGAGATCAGCGCCGTCTGCAGCAAGGTCTGGCCAATCTGAAATAGCATACGCGAAGACGGACGGGAATCATTCGTCCGCAGTTATCGACTTTATTCAACCTACAGGAGGTTTCCATCAATGGCAAGAGTGAAAGGCGGCTTTGTCCGCGCACGTCGTCGGAAAAGAATTTTGAAGCTCGCGAAAGGTTACTTCGGTTCCAAACATAGATTGTTTAAAACGGCGAAAGAGCAAGTGATGAAATCGATGCTCTACGCTTATCGCGACCGCCGTCAGCGGAAGCGCGACTTCCGCAAGCTGTGGATCGTACGGATCAATGCAGCCGCCCGCCAAAGCGGTCTGTCCTACAGCAAATTTATGCACGGCCTGAAGCTGGCCGGCGTGGAAGTCAACCGCAAAATGCTGGCCGATATGGCAGTGAACGACATCAACTCGTTCAATTCGCTCGTCGGTATCGCCAAGGAAAAAATCAACGCTTAAGTCCGATCCGTTCGGACTTGTCCGGCAGCGCCGTTCCGTCGACCGGAACGGCGCTGCCGCATGAAAGGCCTGCCGCCGGCCCGCCGTGCATTCGCGCCAGGGCTGCGGCAGTCTTTTTTCTCATTGTCTGTTCGCCTCGAAAATGGTATGATAGACCTAGACATCGGACGGAAGCCGGCGGCCGCCGGCTTCCGTTGGACGCAGCCTGCCGCCGGCGGGCGGCAAGGAGCGGCATCGGGAAATAGACCGGAATCCTGGCACGGGACGGTCTATTTCTTTTTGTTTGATGATGTGAGAATAAGCAGGACAAGCGTCGCAAACGATATCATCAGCGATAAACTTTGATATACGTCCACCGGCATCACTCCTTCCCTGCGGGAAGTTGGCCGCCGCTGCTGCCGCCAGCCGAAAGCGCTGCGCTTGTCCATATTGTAGCATGAACCCCGCTATTTGAACAGAACAAATGTTCGCATCCCGGATGCCGCACGGTACGACGCGCGTACGGGCGCAAATCGGAAAGATATATGCGGTCCGGCAATGGCGGATAGTTCCGCTCGGCTTGCGGGACAATGATACAGACGTGATCCCTTCTTTCTGAATACGGTATAGAATTACGGGAAAGGAGGGATTTGCATGCGCGGGGTTTCAAGCGCGGCAGCCCGCAAGCTGATCGGCAAATCAATCTATGCGGTCCGGAAGGACGGCTCGGTTGTTACCGGCAAGCTCGTCCGCGTCAGCGGCGACCGGCTGATGCTCAGGCCTTTCGGCCCGAAGGACGGCAAGCAAGTTGCCGTAAGAGCGATATTACCGCTTGTTCTGCTCGATTTGCTCGCGATCGGCACGCTTCCTTACGCTTTCGGCCCGGGGTTCGGTCCAGGATTCGGCCCGGGATACGGCCCGGGCTTCGGATCGGGATACGGTCCTGGATTTGGCAATGGGTACGGCCCGGGATTTAAAGCAGGATACAACCCGGGATTCGGCCCCTACGGGCAAGGACCTTACGGAGGGGGATTCGGCGGCGTCCCATACGGATACAAAAATCCGTATTATTAACCGGCCGGATCACTGTTGCCGGCACCACCGCCGCCTCGGGTTTCCTGGCCGGGGGACGGCTTGGCATTAAGCGGCTTGAACATGTTGCGGCAGCGAATATGCGGATCGTATCCGCCGACGCGGTAGCCGATGCGGCAGTAAAACCGCTGCGCTCCCGGATTCGATTCGTCCACAACCAGCCGCGCGGTCGAGCATTGCCGCGATATGCCGTACGCTTCGCCGTATTCCATCAGCCGTTTTCCCCAGCCGCTTCCGCGGTGGTCGGGGTGGACGGCGAGCATGTCGATATACAGAACGTTTCCGAGAACGACGACGTGAAGGAAGCCGATCAGGGGATCGGAACGCCGCCGGACGGCGACGAACGTCACGCCTTGACGCAGCCGTTTGGGCAGCCCGCGCATCGTGAGCGCCACGTCGGTCTGGGCGGTGTGGGAGTACGGGATCAGTTCCGAACGGATGAGCCGCATAATTTCCTTATCGTCGCTTCGAGGCTGCCGAAGCCGAATCATGAAGGTCACTTCCATTCATGCGGAGCGCAGCGCCGAAGCGCCTTCCGTCTCCGGGCAATGTAGTTCCGCCGCGAGGGCTGGTGTATTTTATGCCGGCACGGCGCCGTTCGTTCGCGGCACTTGGCACACATAAGTTTTTGGTTCCGAAGCCAACCTAATCCTTGACGAACTGTCGGCCAAGGCATATAATTGGTTCTAAGCTAATACGACATCGGCAATGATGAGGACGAAGTGATAAGGGCTCTTTTGCTCAGAGAGCGTTCGGATATGCTGCGACCGGCGCCAAAATCCCTTTTCGACGAGCTCACCTCGGAGCTGTTTCCCTGAACGGCCCAAGCATTCGCTTCAAGGCTTATTAGGGGGAATCGCGAGGCACGCGTTACCGTGCTAAAGGTATGAACGACGGATCGTTTCATACCTGGTGAGGCTATGCACTGCGAGGTGCGTAGCAAATGGTGGGTGGTACCACGGAAGATTAACCTTTCGTCCCGGACGCTGGCATAGGCGCCCGAGGCGAAAGGTTTTTGTTTTTACGAAAGGAGGACGACTGATGGTCACGCAAAGTGCAACGCTGAAGTCAAAAGAAGAAATCATCGAAAGAATGAAGAAGCCCGAAGTGATAACGGGCTCGGAAATGCTGCTTCGAAGCCTTGTGCTCGAAGGCGTGGAATGCGTGTTCGGGTACCCGGGCGGAGCGGTTCTGTACATTTACGACGCCATGCATGGCTTCAAGGACTTTCACCATGTGCTCACCCGTCACGAACAAGGCGCCATACATGCGGCCGACGGCTATGCGCGCGCCAGCGGCAAGGTCGGGGTCTGCATCGCCACGTCGGGACCGGGAGCGACGAATCTGGTCACGGGCATCGCTACCGCCTATATGGATTCGGTGCCGCTGGTTGTAATTACGGGAAACGTGGCCACCAGCGCCATCGGAACGGACGCTTTCCAGGAAGCGGACATCACCGGCATTACGATGCCGATCACGAAACACAGCTACCTGGTGCGCCGGGTTGAAGATTTGCCGCGCATTATTCACGAAGCTTTCCATATCGCCAATACGGGACGCAAAGGTCCTGTTCTGATCGATATACCGAAAGACGTATCCGCCGCGAAAGCGCTGTTCCAACCGGTCACCGAGGTCAACATTCGCGGCTACAATCCGACCGTTGTGCCGCACAAGCCGCAGATCGACAAGCTGCTGCAAGCGATCGCGGAAGCCGAGCGTCCGCTCATCCTGGCCGGAGGCGGAGTCATCTACTCCGGGGGCCATGAAGAGCTGTATGAATTTGTGACGAAAACCAATATTCCGGTTACGACGACGCTGCTCGGCCTTGGCGGATTCCCGAGCGGACACGAGCTGTGGCTCGGCATGCCCGGCATGCACGGCACTTACGCCTCCAACAAGGCGATCCAGGCGGCGGATTTGCTGATTAATATCGGCGCCCGTTTCGACGACCGGGTGACGATGAAGCTGAGCGGCTTTGCGCCGAACGCCAAGATTGCCCATATCGATATCGATCCGGCCGAGATCGGCAAGAACGTGCCGACGGATATTCCGATCGTCGGCGATATCAAGACCGTGCTGACGATCATCAACCGCGAGGCGAAGCCGGCGGCCAAGGCGGACGCCTGGCGGGCGCAGACGCAGGCATGGAAGAAAGAAGTGCCGCTGAAATATAAAGATTCCGACACCGAGCTGAAACCGCAGTGGGTTATCGAGATGATTCACGATACGACCGGCGGCGACGCGATCGTCACGACGGACGTCGGCCAGCATCAGATGTGGGCGGCGCAATTTTACCGGTTCAACAAGCCGCGCTCGTGGATCACCTCCGGCGGTCTCGGCACGATGGGCTTCGGCTTCCCGTCTGCGATCGGCGCCCAGATGGCGCATCCCGACCGGCTCGTCGTATCGATCAACGGCGACGGCGGCATGCAGATGTGCGCCCAGGAGCTGGCGGTCTGCGCCATTAACAACATCCCGGTCAAAGTCGCGATTATCAACAATCAGGTGCTCGGCATGGTGCGCCAATGGCAGGAAATTATTTACGACAATCGCTACAGCCATATCGATCTGGCCGGCAGCCCCGATTTCGTCAAGCTGGCCGAAGCTTACGGCGTCAAAGGGTTCAGGGCGACGAACAAGGAGGAGGCCCGTTCCGCCTGGGAAGCGGCGCTCCGTCATCCCGGACCGGCCGTCGTCGAGTTCGTCGTCCGCAAAGAGGAGAACGTGTATCCGATGGTCACCCAAGGAAACACGATCGATGAAATGATCATGGGGGATGCGGAATGAACAAGCATACGATCGCCATTCTCGTTAATGACCAGCCGGGCGTTCTGCAGCGGGTATCCGGCCTGTTCGGCCGACGCGGTTTTAATATCGAGAGCATCACGGTAGGGGCCAGCGAGGAAGCCGGCCTCTCCCGGATGGTCATCGTCACGACCGGCGACAACAAGACGCTGGAGCAAGTTTCCAAACAGCTATACAAGCTGATCGACGTCATCAAGGTCGTCGACGTCAGCTCCGCGCCGATGGTCGCGCGCGAGCTGGCGCTGATCAAAGTCAACGCCGAGCCGTCCGCCCGCCCGGAAATTCTCGGCGTTGTGGAAACGTTCCGCGCGTCAATCGTCGACATCAGTCCGTCGACCGTTATCGTGCAGGCCGTCGGCGACACCGAGAAAATCGACGCCATCATCGAGCTGCTCAAGCCTTACGGCATACGCGAGTTGTGCCGCACCGGCGTCACCGCGATGAATCGCAGCGGCCACCGCTAACGCGTCCGCGTGCGGTTTGCGGTTGAGAAATTCCTATCGCTTCGCAAAGGGCGACCCGCCTTTGAGCGGGAGTGCAAGGCGGGGAACGGCAACGGATGTTCCCACCTTGCCCACCCGCTCAAAAGGGTCCATATATTATAAGGAGGCATTCATTCATATGGCAGTAAAAATGTACTACGAAAAAGACGCAGAGCTTAGCGCGCTGCACGGAAAAACGATCGCCGTTATCGGGTACGGAAGCCAGGGCCACGCCCAAGCGCAAAACTTGCGCGACAGCGGCCTGAAAGTCATCATCGGTCTGCGCCCGGGCAAATCGGCCGAGAAAGCGAAAAACGACGGGTTCGAGGTGCTGTCGGTCGCCGAAGCGGTAAAACTGGCCGATGTCGTACAAATTTTGATGCCTGACGAAACCCAGGCCAAAGTATACAAGGAAGAGATCGAGCCGAATCTGAAAAAAGGCGCGGCTCTGATGTTCTCCCACGGCTTCAACGTTCACTTCGGCCAAATCGTGCCGAACAAAGACACGGACGTGCTGCTCGTTGCTCCGAAATCGCCGGGCCATATGGTGCGCCGCACGTATGTGGAAGGCTTCGGCGTTCCCGGCCTGATCGCGATCGAGCAGGATGCGACAGGCAATGCGCTCGCCATCGGCCTTGCCTATGCCAAAGGTATCGGCTGCACCCGCGCAGGCGTCATCGAAACATCGTTCCGCGAGGAGACCGAAACGGACTTGTTCGGCGAGCAAGCCGTACTTTGCGGCGGCACGAGCGCGCTCGTCAAAGCCGGTTTCGAAACGCTTGTCGAAGCGGGCTATGCGCCGGAGATGGCATACTTCGAATGTCTGCATGAGCTGAAGCTGATCGTCGACCTGATGTACGAGGGCGGCTTGGCCAGCATGCGCGATTCGATCTCCAACACGGCGGAATACGGCGACTATGTAACCGGTCCCCGCATCGTGACGGAAGAGACGAAGAAAGAAATGAAGCGCGTGCTGGAAGATATCCAATCCGGCCGCTTCGCTCGCGATTTCATTCTGGAGAACCAGTCGAACCGCGCGGTGCTCACGGCAACCCGCCGCCGCGAAGCGGAGCATCCGATCGAGCAGGTTGGCAGCCAGCTTCGCGAGCTGATGCACTGGATCAAGAAATAATTCCGGCCGCCGCGTCATAGTCTAAAAATCGTAGAGCAAGCCGATATCCCGGACTATACAAGCCTTCGCGCTTCTTTCTTAACGAGGGAAGGTGCGAAGGCGTGTGCGCGTCCGGGTCATTCTGTTCCTGGAGGTGCGTCACTTGCGAAAAATCTATTTGTTTGACACCACCCTTCGCGACGGCGAGCAGTCGCCCGGCGTCAATCTGAACACAAAAGAGAAGGTTGAGATTGCGCTTCAGCTGGAGAAGCTCGGCATCGACCGGATCGAAGCCGGATTTCCGGCGGCGTCGCCCGGCGACCTGCAATCGGTGAACGCGGTCGCGAAAGCGATAAAGAACGCGACGGTTATCGGTCTTTCCCGCTCGCGCGTACAGGATATCGATGCCGCCCGCGAAGCGCTGAAGGGCGCGGAAGATCCGTGTCTGCATCTGTTTCTGGCGACGTCTCCGATTCACCGGAAATACAAGCTGCGCATGGAAAAAGAGCAGGTGCTGGAAACGGCGGAACGGGCGATTCGTTACGCGAAGCAGTATTTTGACAAAATCGAATTTTCTCCGGAGGATGCGGGCCGCACGGAGCTGGATTTTCTGTGCCAGGTAACGGAAATGGCGATTCGCGCCGGCGCGACGGTCGTCAATATTCCCGATACGGTCGGCTATATGACGCCGCTTGAGTTCGGCAACATTTTCAAGACGCTGCGGGAGAAAGTGCCGGGCATCGAGAAGATTCAGCTCAGCGCGCATTGTCATGACGATCTCGGCATGGCGACGGCCAATGCGTTGGCGGCCGTACTGAACGGCGCCGACCAGATCGAAGGGACGATCAACGGCATCGGCGAACGCGCCGGCAATACGGCGCTGGAGGAAGTGGCGATGGCGCTCGAAACCCGCTCCGATGTGTTCCAGGCCAAGACGACGCTGAATTTGAAAGAAATCGCCAGAACGAGCCGGCTGGTGAGCAAGCTGACGGGCATGGCCGTTCCGGGAAACAAGGCGATCGTCGGCGCGAACGCTTTCGCGCACGAATCCGGCATTCACCAGGACGGGATGCTCAAGGAGAAGACGACCTACGAAATCATTTCGCCCGAGACGATCGGCTTGAAAGAATCCAAGCTCGTGCTCGGCAAACATTCCGGCCGCCACGCCTTCCGCGAGAAGCTGATCGACCTCGGCTACGATCTGGGAGAAGAAGCGCTGAACGCCGCATTTGCGAAATTCAAGGATCTGGCCGACAGGAAAAAGGACGTCAGCGACGAAGACATCCGCGCGCTGCTGGAAGAGAAAATTGTCGATACGCCGGAAGTGTATGCGCTTGATACGATCGAAGTCCGTTACGGCAACCGTTCGACGCCGAGCGCGACGGTCGGCATTCGCGTCGAAGGCGATAAGCTGCTGCAGGGAACGGCGGAAGGCAACGGTTCGGTAGACGCCATCTACAACGCGATCGACGCGTTGACCGGCGAGACGGTGGAACTCGAGGATTACTCGATCAAATCGGTTACGCACGGCAAGGATGCGCTCGGCGAAGTCCATGTGGCGCTCAGGCAGGACGAAGTGTCGGCGAAGGGGCGCGGCGTCAGCACGGACATTCTGGAAGCGAGCGCCCGCGCGTATGTGGACGCTTTGAACCGCTTGATCGAGAAGCGGAAGACGCCGGGACGGCGGGACAAGATGAGCCTGATCTGATCTGCGGTCGCCAGCTTGAATATCCGGCAGATATTTGTGAAGTTTGCGAAGAGGGAGAGGAGCACAGATATGGCAGATGTGAAAAAGATCGCGGTAATCGCCGGGGACGGCATCGGCCCCGAAGTGGTGGCCGAGGCGTTGAAAGTGCTGAAGAAGACGGAGGAGCTGTTCGGTTACCGGTTTGAGACGGAGCACGGCCTGTTCGGGGGAATCGCCATCGACGAAAAAGGTACGCCGCTGCCCGAAGAGACGCTCGACATGTGCCGCCGCGCCGATGCCGTGCTGCTGGGCGCCGTCGGCGGGCCGAAATGGGACAACAATCCGAAGGAGCTGCGTCCCGAGACGGGGCTTCTCGGCATTCGCAAAGCGCTCGGCCTGTTCTCGAACATCCGTCCGGCGGTCATCTTCGACTGCCTGAAAGAAGCGTCCACGCTGAAGCCGGAAGTGCTCGAAGGCACGGACCTGATCGTCGTCCGCGAGCTGACGGGCGGCATCTACTTCGGCGAGAAGTTCCGCCGCGAAGGCGAAAACGGCCAGGAAGCGGTCGATACTTGCGTTTACAATGTCCGGGAAGTGGAGCGCATCGTCCGTCAGGCGTTCGACATTGCCCGCACGCGCCGCAAAAAGCTGGCTTCGGTCGACAAGGCGAACGTGCTGGAAACGTCGCGCCTGTGGCGCGAAGTGGTGAACCGGATCGCGCCAGAATACCCGGACGTGGAGCTGGAGCATGTGCTTGTCGACAACTGCGCGATGCAGCTGCTGCGCCGTCCTTCCAGCTTTGACGTCATCGTAACGGAAAATATGTTCGGCGATATTTTGAGCGACGAAGCGGCCATGCTGACCGGCTCGATCGGCATGCTGTCGTCGGCGTCGCTGGGCGAAGGCAGCTTCGGCCTCTACGAGCCGGTTCACGGCTCCGCGCCCGACATTGCCGGACAAGGCGTAGCCAACCCGATCGCGACGATACTGTCCGTTGCGCTCATGTTCCGGCTGACGTTCGGTTATGCGGATGCCGCGCAATCGATCGAAGACGCGGTCAAGGCCGTGCTGGACGCCGGACACCGTACGGCCGACATCGCGGCCGACAAGAGCCAAGCGATCGGCACTTCGGCCATGGGCGATCTGATCGTCAATGCGATGAAGAAATAAACGCGCGACACGGAATATCCATAAATTATAATTAATATCATTAAGAAACGATTTCAATCTTGACTGCTTTCTATTGTAGTGGTACGATTTATATCGGACAAGTCACACGCCGGTGACATTTTCAAAAATTAACGCAATTATGCGACAAGGAGGCTACTATTATGGCAGAACGTTTGGTAGGACGTCCGGCTCCGGATTTCACCATGGAAACGGCGCTGGGGAACGGTCAAGATTTCGGAACGGCATCCCTTTCCGACTACAGAGGCAAATGGCTCGTTCTGTTTTTCTATCCGCTGGACTTCACGTTCGTATGTCCGACGGAAATTACCGCGCTGAGCCAAGCTTATGAGCAGTTCAAGGCGCTGAATACGGAAATTCTCGGCGTAAGCGTGGACAGCAAGCACAGCCATCGCGCTTGGATCAACACGCCAGTAAGCGAGAACGGTCTTGGTCAGCTGAACTTCCCGCTTGCTTCCGATATTACGAAGAACGTCGCGAGAGATTACGGCGTACTCATTGAAGAAGAGGGCGTTGCATTGCGCGGCTTGTTCATCATCGATCCGGAAGGCGAACTGAAATACCAAGTTGTCAACCACAACGACGTAGGCCGCAGCGTAGAAGAGACGCTTCGCGTGCTGCAAGCTCTCCAATCCGGCGGTCTGTGCCCGATGAACTGGAAGCCTGGGGATAAGCATCTGGTCGCGAAGTAATCGTTTGGAACTATTACATTTCTGAAACCCGGACCGTGCAGGTCCGGGTTTCTTCTTTATAATTGAAAAGATTTGTCAGCAGGAATTTCAGGTGCTTGCAGCGAATAAAAGTAAAAGAAAGCAGCAGCGTCCTGTTTCAGGCGAAGGACCGGGACCGAGGAAAAGGAGGGAATCTCCCGATGAGCTTCTGCTGCGGAGCCAGTATGATCGGAACAAAAGGCACATTGAAGCATTACCGGACTCATATTCATAACGTTCCGATTTTGTTCTGTCCCGTATGCCACAGAGTCGAAATTCATCATTCGATCGAGAACGAGTACGAAATTTTGGCTGAATACGCGCATGGGGACGGCGCTTCCGAAATCGATTTTCAAGATTATGTCGATAAGGAAGACAAGGGGATATTCGAGAATTGCGTCAATAACGAGAACGAGGATCCGATGGATGTGGTGACAAGCCAGATCGATATGGCGCTGGATCTTCTTATTTTCGCGAAACAGTTGAACGACCAGGCGTGGCAGGACGAGTTGAAGAAGCGGCTCGGCGTGTTGAACGGCCGGCGCAATAAGCTTCGTCAGCGCCGTACCTCTGAAGGCTATTGCTGAATTTACAGCCTCCTTCCGGAGGCTTTTTTTCTATGGTTTGAAGCAAGTGTCCGTTTGTCGCAGGGAGATCGAACGAGTTTTTTTCATTTCGTTTCGCTGGCCGACCGATTTGACGTTGCCCGGACGAATGGTGTGAATGTGGGGTGGAACGGTTGCTGCTCGTTTTGTTTAAACGCTTTTTACGCAAGACCGGTTCCGCCGGATCGGCGGGAAAGCGAAACAAGAGTACGCCGGAAGAGATCGTCAACTGCATTCAGGCAGGGGACGACAGCCTTAGAGATCAATTTATTGCTGAATATCAGCCGTATATTGCGAAAGTGACGAGCAAGTTCTGCAAACGATATATCGATCCGTCGCGCGACGACGAGTTCAGCGTCGCGCTTGCCGCGTTTAACGAGGCGATTCAACAGTACGCCAAGGATGCGGGCCGTTCATTTCTCGGCTTCGCGGAGACGGTTATACGGAGGAGGCTGATCGATCACGTACGCAAGGAACAGCGCCATGCGAATCTGGTGCCTTACAGCAGCTTTGATGCGGAGGATGAGGACCAGCAGACGCTCAATCCGATCGAAACGCAGCAGGCGCTGGAGCGGTTTCAGCTGGAGCGGGAAGCCGAGGAACGCCGTCTTGAAATCGAAGAATACAGCCGCAAGCTGGCCGAGTTCGGCATTTCGTTCGAGGAGCTGGCGGAATCTTCGCCCAAGCACGCGGATTCCCGGTTAATGTTGTTTGAGATTGGCAAGCGGCTTTGCGAGGAGAGGCCCTTGTTCGAGGCGCTGCGCAAAAAGGGACGCCTGCCCGTCAAGGAACTGGCGGCGCTGTCCGGCGTTTCGCGCAAGACAGTAGAGCGAAACCGCAAATATTTGATTGCGGTCGCGCTCATTTTTGACGGGAAATATCCTTACTTACAAGCTTATTTGCAGCCTGAACAATCGGCGGAGGGAGTAGGAACATGAGAAGCGGTATCGTAGTACAGCTTGGCAAGCGGCATCTGATTGTAATTACCCGTGATGGCGAATTCCGCAAAGTGCGCCGGACCGGGGCTTGTCAAATCGGACAGGAAATCGCCATTTCTCCCGCTTCCGCACGATCCCGCCGTCCGTTTTATACCGCAGCTGCCGCGGCGCTGCTGCTGTTGCTTGCCTTGCCGCTCGCCTTCATCCCTCATACCTCGGCGCAGCCGATTGTCGCCTATTTGAATATGGATATCAATCCGAGTATTGAAATCGGCATCGATCGGGAAGATCGGGTATGGGAATTGCGCGGTTTGAACGACAGCGGAGCCGAGGTTGTATCGAGCATCACATCTAAAGCCTATAAAGGAAAACCTGTCGAGCAAGTGGCCGCCGTCGTCATGGAACGGGTCGCAGAGACGAGCTTTTCGCGCGCTTTCGGCGGAGAGATCGTCATTACGAGCATTGTCGTCGACGCCGACATCGCCGCCAAGTCCGGTTATGAACTGGCATTGACCGACAAAGTGAACGATGCCGTGCGCGAGTCGATACGGCGAATATTCGCGGACGAGTCGATGGAAATACAGCTCACGACGCTCCATGCGCCGAAGGAGCTGCGGGATGAAGCCCAGCAAAACGGCGTATCGGCGGGGCGAATGGCGCTGTACCTGATGGCGAAATACCAGGGCAAAGATTTGCGGATCGATGAACTGAAGACGACTTCGATTCATGATATTGCCGCGGAATGGGGCGGCGTCGAAGCGATAGTGAAAAACTCGATTCATTCCGGAACGGACGATTCGGCCAAGGAAGCGTTGAGGCTGATGCTGGAGTCGGAACATACGGCCGCAGAGGCTAATCCGGGAAGCGATACGGCCGGCGCCAAAGCGGAACACGACGGCAAGCAGCCGTCGGCCGGTATAGCCTCCGCCGCTCCCGAACCGGCGGACGCGAAGGAAGAGCTCGGCAGGAAAGAGGCACAGCCGCCGCAGAAGACAGGAGAAGCGCGACAGGACGACAAGAAGGAGAAAGACCGGAAAGAAACCGGGCGGGATGCGCAAGGGGCGAAAGCAGGAACGGCAAAGAACGGGCAGAAGCAAACGGAAAATCGCCAGCAGGATACGGATCTGCGTCAAGTCCGGCTGAAGCCGGACAAGAAAACGAGCGAACATTCGAAGAATAATAGGCCGGCGCAGAATAAAAACATCCAGAATAAAGACAACGTTAACGGTAAGGTCGGCGAGAAAGCCCGGGAGGCGTTCGAAGAGAAAGCTGAAGCTCGCAAGAAAGCCCGTGAGGCATTCAAAGAGAAGGCCGAAGAAGCTCGCAAGAAAGCCCGTGAGGCTTGTTGTGAGGGCAGGGAGCGGAAAGCAAAGGACGATGCGGAAAGAAAAGAATACTTCAGGCCGGCCGGCATTCCCCAGGATCACGATAGCCGCCGTCATTCTGATCTGGATAAGGAGAAGACAAAGGAGCGAAAGACGGATCGGGAGAACAAAGACGGCCATCATGACGAGGACAAAGACAATGAAAACCGACGATGTTAGTCGGAAATCGACAAATGACGCATCGCCCGCCGTCCATTATCTGGGAATTCGGAACGATATGCCGTCAAGGCCGATGAGAAAAGGCATGAAAACAACAATTTGCGACCTCGTTTTTGGCTTCCGCTCGATTGTAAAACGCTAACAATAAAAACAAAATTCGACAGTTTTTCCGGTTGACACCTCTTGCGCGATAATTCTATGATAGGTGTACATTAAGGATTGTCAGTTTTAATAGTATGCAGGCGATGAGAGCGGAGGCGATGAATGTATGGACATCATCCATATCAGAAAGCCAGCAGACGTAATCAAAGCCCGCCAAAAAGGGCGAGAGATTGCCAGAGCGCTTGGATTCGGACTGGTCGAACAGACCAGAATCGCATTTGCGATCTCGGAACTGTCGTTAAAGCTGATTGAACTGCCGGAACAGGGTCATTTGGTCATCAAGCCGGTTTGCAAAGGAAAGCAGGAAGCGGGGATAGAGGTTCGGTTGTATGAGCATCACAGAGGCCCAAGCAGACTCGATTCGGCATGGGCCGAACGATTAGTCGACGCTCTGGAGGTTAAGAACGATCGAATAAGGTGGACACTGACGACCGCTCGCAAATGGCTTATACCATCCCATTGCGGGGATGCGTTGATTGCCTCGTCCGTGCTTGCTGCCGGGGAGGAATGATTGATGCAAGCGATTCGTAAGCGTTATTTTCCAACGCTTGCCGAATACATACGCAGCGGCAGCGAAGCGTCGTTATACGAGGCGGCGGAGCTGGGCAAGCTGCTGGACGATATCCATCCGGAAGAAATTATCGCGATTCACGAAGAATGCATGCACACGCTCGTATCCAATGTCGAATCAGAAGAAGCGTTGCAACTGTACAACCGGTCGTTTATTTTTCTTATCGAATTGATGGTCGCGTACCGTTTCCGCAACTACCCCGAGAAATCTACCGAACAAAAATACACTGAAATGCGCGAAATGCTGTTCCAATCCCACCGTTCTTTTGTCATGGTCAAAAACAAGTACGAAAATGTTCTGCAGCATATGGACAGCGGCATTGCGCTGTTTGACGGAGACGGCATCCTCTCTTTCATCAATCTGCAAATGGCCAAGCTTTTGGATATTCCCCGCAAGACGCTGGTCGGCTGCACGATACGCGAAATTCTTCTTCATCCGCAATTGAAGCGGGGAACGAAGCGGATGATTTTGCGGCTTTACAAAGAGATGTTTCTGCGACGGAGCCGTTACTATGAATTGCAGGATGCGAGCGACAGACATCTGCTCGTCACGGTCACCTACGGCGATCAACTGGACGGCGACTATCTGATCAGCGTCAAGGACGTGACGGAGTACAAGCAAATCGAACAGACCGCCTATCAGAACGACAAGCTGGCGATGCTCGGCAAGATCGCGGCGGCGATCGCCCACGAGATTCGCAATCCGCTCACCTCCATCCGCGGCTTCATCCAACTGCTTCGCCCGCATTTGCAGCAGCTCGGCAAGGAGGAATACGCCCGCATTATCGTCGCGGAAATTGATCGGGCGAACGACATTATTTATGAATTTCTCAATTCGTCCAAGCCGTCCGCTCCGATGAAGCAGGAGATTCAGGTCGACGCGCTGCTCAAGGAAGTGACGCTGCTGACCGAAAGCGAAGCGCTGATGAAAAATTGCGATATTCATGTCGAAACATACGATCAGATGAAAGTATCGATCGACGTCAAGCAAGTCAAGCAGGTGCTGCTCAATTTGCTCCGCAACGCGATGGACGCGATCGAGGACGTCAAAGGGGAAAGACGCGGCCGCATCGATCTGTCGGCGCGCAGCGAGGGACGATACGTGGAAATTAAGGTTCGCGATAACGGTAAAGGAATGGACCGGGCGACGATGAATCGGTTGTTCGATCCTTTTTTTACGACGAAGGAGGCCGGGACCGGACTCGGATTATCCGTAAGCTATCGCATTATCCGCAACCACGGCGGGTCGATACGGGTCAACAGCCTTTCGGGGGAAGGGACCGAGTTCAATATTTATTTGCCAATGCTGATGTAAATGGTTAGAATCGGGGAAGAAAGCCCGATTCTTTTCGTTTCGAGGAGGTAGAAGAATGAAGTTTGAATTCCGTTTGGATTCGGCCGGTTCGGCGCAAGGGGCAACCGCGATTGTCCGGCCGGTCGCCAAATCCGAATTGCAGCGGGAGGCGGCGGAAGCCGCCGAATGGGTTCACCCGCAAATCGATGACGCGCTTCGCAATTCGTACGCCAAAGGATTGTTCAAGGCCGAGCCGGGCGAGACGGAGACGATGCCGACATTCGGACTCCTTCCGGCGGATTACGTCATCTTCGCCGGTCTGGACGATGCGGCCGACGATCTCCGCCTGACCGCGGCATCCGCGGCGAAGGCGGTCAAACGGCTGAAGGCGGATCGGGTACAGGTCGTGCTGCCGGCCAAGACCGTGGACGGCACATCCAAATGCGAGCCGTCGCAGGCGTTTCAGGCGCTGGTCGAAGGTTGGGTGCTTGGCGCATATGAGCGCCAGCCGCGCAAACGCGAGGAAGCGGCGGAGCCGGCCGAGACGACCGTCGTATTTGCCGTCGCAGGGGATGCGGAAGACGGAAAGCGGGCCGAGTTATGGAAGCAAGGGATCGAACGCGGACGGATTTTTGCGGAGGCGGTCTGCTATGCGCGCGATCTGATCAATACGCCGGGCAATGAGCTGACGCCGGAAGGGCTGGCCGAGCAGGCCGAAGAGCTGGCGGCCCGCTACGAACTGGAATGCGAGGTGCTCGACGAATGGAGCGCGGCCGAGCAAGGCATGGGCGGATTGCTTGGCGTCGGCCAAGGAAGTGTCAACCCGCCCCGCATGATTGTGCTTCATTACGAGGGCGCGCCTGGAAATAACGAAAGATGGGGACTGGTCGGCAAAGGCATTACGTTCGATACCGGCGGCATATCGCTGAAGCGGGCCGAAGGCATGGAGAACATGATCTCGGATATGAGCGGCGCGGCCGCTGTGCTGGGCGCCATGCAAATTATTGGCGAGCTGAAGCCGGCGGTCAATGTTGTCGCCGTTATTGCCGCCGCGGAGAATATGCCGTCCGACCGGGCGCTGAAGCCGGGAGACGTCATCCGCATGATGAACGGTCTGACGGTCGAGGTGGTGAATACCGATGCGGAAGGCCGGCTTGTGCTGGCCGACGGCCTGACGACGGCGATCCGCCGGGGCGCTACGCGGCTGATCGATGTCGCGACGCTGACCGGAGCGGTTACGGTAGCGCTTGGCGATGTGGCGACGGGCGCGGTATCCAACGACGAAGTTTTCCTGCAAAATATTATGCGCGCCTCGTTCCGCACCGGGGAAAAAATATGGCCGCTGCCGTCCTATCGCGAGTATCGCAAGCAGTTGAAAAGCGATGCGGCCGATCTGAAAAATACAGGCGGCCGCAAAGCGGGAACGATTACCGGAGGGCTCTTTATCGGCGAGTTCGCCGAGGAAAAGCCCTGGGTGCATCTGGATATTGCCGGTACGGCCTATCTGGACAAGAGCCGCGGCTGGGAGCCGAAAGGCGCAACCGGCGTCATGGTGCGCACGCTCGCCGAGCTTCTGACGACGGCGTCGAGTTGATGCGAAACGGCATCTCCTTCAACGGGAATGCCGTTTTTTTGTGTGGCGCTAGTGGATCGGGACCTGCTGGTACGGCAGGTACGCTAAAGACCGCGCCGCTGGTACGCCTCGGTCGGATAGAGCCCTGCAGGTGCGCTTCGGCCGCGATGCGGGCGAATAGAAATCATGCACCGCCCGCAGAGGCGAAGCAATGCACCGTCCGCAGGTCCCGCGCCGGCTTACTCGCTCAAAATTTCGTCGATTTTCGCGAGCTCTTCCGCCGAGAACGACAGATTGTTCAGCGCGCCCAGATTCTCCTCAATCTGGCTGACGCGGCTTGCGCCGATCAGCGCCGAGGTGACGCGTCCGCCGCGCAGCACCCAGGCGAGGGCAAGCTGGGCGATCGACTGGCCGCGCGACTCGGCTACTTCGCGAAGCTTGCGGACTTTGGCGAGAGTCCGCTCGTTCACGTCGCTTTCACGCAGCGCCCCCGACGGCTTGGCCGCACGGGAATCGCTTGGAATGCCCTGTATATATTTGTTCGTGAGCAGCCCTTGCTGCAGCGGGCAGAACGCGATGCTGCCGACGCCGTGCTCGTCGAGCACGTCCTGCAGTCCGTCCTCGATCCAACGGTTCAGCATCGAATAGGAAGGCTGATGAATCGCAAGCGGCGTGCCCAGTTCCTTAAGAATGGAGATCGCTTGCCGCGTCTGTTCCGGATCATAGCTGGAAATGCCAATATAAAGCGCCTTTCCTTGCCGGACAATGCCGTCCAGCGCCATCATCGTCTCTTCAAGCGGCGTTTCCGGGTCGAACCGGTGGGAGTAGAAAATATCGACATAATCGAGCCCCATCCGTTTCAGGCTTTGATCGAGACTGGCGACGAGATATTTTTTGGAGCCCCACTCCCCGTACGGCCCCGGCCACATGTAATAGCCCGCCTTGGTCGAAATGATCAGCTCGTCCCGATAAGGAGCGAGGTCGCTTTTCAGCAGCTTGCCGAACATCTCTTCCGCGGAGCCCGGGGGCGGACCGTAGTTGTTGGCCAGATCAAAATGCGTAATGCCGCGGTCGAATGCATAGCGGATCATCTCACGGCCGTTCTCGAATGTGTCGATGCCGCCGAAATTATGCCACAGTCCGAGGGAAATGGCGGGCAGCTTCAGACCTGTCCGGCCGCAGCGGTTGTAAATCATGCTGTCGTAGCGTTTCTCGTTTGCCGAATAAACCATATCATACCTCCGGGATCTAAGAAATAGACTTTATCATGCTCTTTTTACTATAATCGAAGCGAAAGAATGACGTAAGTACTGAAATTCGGTTTCGTTAGTAAACGAAAGGGAAGTTGCTTCTGCTGCAGGCGCCGCCGGTCAATGCGGCTCTGGCGATGTCCAGCCGCGGCGTGCGGTGAGCAGCAGATAGGAAAAGGGGCTGATGATGGAGCATGTGGGACTGGTTCGCTTCGCAAGGTGCGGTGACGCAGGCGCTTGCGGGCACGCTGTTCACCTGGTTCATGACGGCGGTGGGCGCCTCGCTCGTTTTTTTCACGCGCATTGTCAATGAAAGGTTTATGGACGCGATGCTCGGCTTTGCCGGCGGCGTCATGATTGCGGCCAGCTATTGGTCGCTTCTCGCTCCCGCTCTCGAGATGGGAGAAGAGGGGCCGCTGCCCGCCTGGATTCCCGCAGCGACGGGATTTATGCTGGGCGGCGTGTTTCTGTGGCTCGTCAACCGGTTTTTGCCGCACGAGCATCCGAACGCGCCCGTGACGGCCGGCACTCGTACCGGGCCGCTGATGAACCGCCGCAGCACGTTGCTCGTGCTGGCGATTACGCTGCACAACATTCCCGAAGGGCTCGCGGTCGGCGTCGCCTTCGGGGCTGTAGCGGCCGATCTGAGCGGCGCCTCGCTGAGCGGCGCCCTCGCGCTGGCGCTCGGCATCGGCATTCAGAATTTTCCGGAAGGCACTGCTGTGGCGATGCCGCTTCGCCGGGAAGGAATGTCCCGCAGACGCAGCTTTTTCTACGGCCAGCTGTCGGGGATGTTCGAACCGATCGCCGCCGTTGTCGGCGCGGCCGCCGTCCTGTTCATCGAGCCGCTCTTGCCTTATGCGCTCAGCTTCGCGGCGGGCGCGATGATTTTCGTCGTCGCCGAAGAAGTCATTCCGAGTTCGCAGGAGCACGGTCATAAAAGCATGGCGTCGATGAGCCTGATGGCCGGATTCGCCGTCATGATGATATTGGACGTGGCGCTCGGCTGAAGCGGGGCCGACGCCTTCCGAATGCCTCGCCCGGCAGGCCGGAAGCCCGGCTGAAGTGGATTTTACCGCATGAAGCTGCGATGCCGATTGTCCGCCAATGGTCTGCAAAATGTTTTGCGTTCCGGTATCATTTCAAGTATTATGAATAGATATAGCATTCATAACTTGTAACCGGAAAAAGGAGCAACAGCATATGAGTTCAAAAACGAGCCATTGCAAAATCGTCGATTGCACAATCCGCGACGGCGGCCTTGTGAACAACTGGGATTTCAGCGTCGAATTCGTTCAATATTTATATCAATGCCTGAACGAGGCCGGCGTCGATTATATGGAGATCGGCTACAAAAACTCGCCGAAGCTGCTGAAGGGCGCCGATTCGGCCGGCCCCTGGCGGTTTCTGGACGACGGCTTTCTGCGCGAAGTCATCCCGAACAAAGGCCGGACGAAGCTGTCCGCCCTCGTCGATATCGGCCGTGTGGACGAGAACGACATTTTGCCGCGCAGCGAAAGCCTGCTTGATCTGATCCGCGTAGCCTGCTACATCCAGGATGTGGACAAGGCGCTCGAGCTTGTTCAAATCTTCCATGACCGCGGCTACGAGACGACGATCAACATTATGGCGCTGTCGAACGTCATGGAAAATCAGCTTGTCGAGGCATTCGATCTGATCCGGGAAAGCGTGGTCGATGTCGTATACATCGTCGATTCCTACGGCAGCCTGAAGCCGAACGACATCGTATATTTGGTGGACAAGTTCCGCAGCCATCTGCCGAATAAACGTCTTGGCGTGCATACGCACAACAATATGCAGCTTGCGTTCGCCAACACGCTGACGGCGGCCGAGAAAGGCGTGGAGTTGCTGGACGCCTCCGTTTACGGCATGGGCCGGGCGGCGGGCAATTGCACGACGGAGCTGCTTGTGGCGCATTTGCAAAATACGAAGTACAACGTTCGTCCCGTTCTCGATATGATCGAGAAGTATATGATTCCGCTCCGCGAGAAGGAAGAATGGGGCTACCTTATTCCGTACATGATTACCGGCATGCTGGACGAGCATCCGCGTTCCGCCATGGCGCTCCGCGCTTCCGCGGACAAAGACAAATGCGTCGATTTCTACGACAAGCTGACGACACCCGAAGTCGCGCATTCCAAGTAAGCCATTGCCGTATAAATCGAGCCCGGGCGCTGCCCGGGCTTTCGGCTGCCGCAGGAGAGACTGCGCAGAAGTGACTGCGCAGGCGGGACTGCGCAGAAGGGCTGCCGCAGAAGGGACACTGCCGCAGGCGGCATGAGACCGTAAGGCCGGAATCCGGCGGAATGGAGGGGGCTATGGCGTTTTCTAAAGTGTCGACCAAAAAAGTTTATGAGCTGATTGCCGAGCAGTTGAAGGACCATATTGTCGGCGGCGGCTGGAAAGCCGGCGATAAACTGCCGTCGACGAAGGAGCTGTCGGAGCAGTTTCAGGTCGGACGTTCGACGATGCGGGAAGCGCTCAGCGCGCTGAAAGCGATGGGACTCATCGAAATCCGCCACGGCGAGGGCTGCTTCGTTCGTTCGGTGGATTCGGCCGATCTTCGGCTGACGCAATTCGAATCGCTGCTGCTGAACCGTAAGACAGTGCTGGAGCTGCTGGAAGCGCGCAAGGCGCTGGAAATTTCCAACGCCGCCCTTGCCGCCGAGAAGCGGACGGCCGACGACGTCGCCGAATTCGAGAAGCTTATGGCGAACATGGAGGACGGCATCGGCGACGAGGAGCGGGGGGAAACGGCCGACATCCGGTTCCACCGGCTGCTGGCGGAAGCGACGCACAATTCGATCATGGTGAAGCTTCTCGAATCGATCTCGTCGCAGATGGAGATGGCGATCCGGGAAACCCGGCGCATTCAGATGTACAGCAGCAAAGAGGTGTCCCTCCGGCTGTGGCGCGAGCATGCCGCCATTTTCGAAGCGGTGAAGGCGGGCGATGCGGCGGCCGCGCAGGAGCGGATGCGGGAACATCTGCATCATGTCGAGCAGGTGCTGCTCCGGTATCTGGGGGGCGACATGAAGCCGCGCGACCGATAGCGGCGGAGACGCTATTATTTTTACGCTCCCCTCTTTCTTTTTTGATAGATGTCTGATAACCTGATAATTAAGAAGGTCACATGCTGCAAACGGCCTTTGCAGACTTTAGCGTAGACGAAAGGATGCGGACCGCATTGAAAGTTTCGATCTTCATTACTTGTCTGTCGGATCTCCTCTACCCCGAAGTGGGGGAGAGCGTCGTCCGGATTTTAAGCGATTACGGTTGTGACGTCGATTTTCCGGAAATGCAGGTCTGCTGCGGACAACCGGCGTTCAACAGCGGCTACCAGGACGAGGCGCGAGAAGTGGCGCGCGGCATCATTCGCGCCTTCGAGCACAGCGAATATGTCGTATCGCCTTCCGGCTCGTGCACGGGTATGATTCATCATTATTATCCGCATTTATTTCGGGACGATCCCGAATGGCTGGCGAAGGCGGAAGCGCTTACGGCCAAGACGTACGAATTCTCGCAATTTCTTGTCAACGTGCTCGGCGTCGTCGATCTGAAAGCGAAATTTCCGCACCGCGTCACGTATCATCCGTCCTGCCACGCCATGCGGCTGCTCGGCGTTCGGGAAGAACCGATGAAGCTCTTGCGGCATATCGAGGGCTTGAAGTATGAAGAGCTGCCCCGCAAGGAAGACTGCTGCGGCTTCGGCGGCACATTCTCGGTGAAGATGGCGGATATGTCCGAAGCGATGGTGTGCGACAAGGCCGCCTGCGTCTGCGAGACCGGAGCGGAGGTGCTGGTCGGCACCGACATGGGCTGCCTGATGAACATCGGCGGCAGGCTGAACAAGGAAGGCAAGCCGGTGCGCGTCATGCATCTGGCACAGGTGCTGGACGAAGGGAGGAACAGCCGATGAGCGGTTCGGCGGCAACCGGAACGGCGCATCCAGACGAGCGGATCGGCTCGGGGCTGAAAAGCCGGGCGAAGCGGGCGCTGGGCGATGAGTTTTTGCGCAAGGCGGTCGCCTTTACGACGGATAAGCTGAGAAAGGGAAGGCTGGATGCGGCGGATATGCTGGGCGATTGGGAAGCGTGGCGCGAGCGCGCCAGGGCGATCCGGTCGCATACGATCAGCCATTTGGATTATTACCTCGGGCAGTTTGCCGACAATGTGCAGAAGCGCGGCGGGCATGTCTATTTTTGCAGTGACGGGCGCGAAGCGGTGAAGACGTTTCTGAGCATCGCCGAACGGCACAAGGCGAAGCTGGTCGCGAAAGGCAAGTCGATGGTATCCGAGGAGATTCATCTCAACCATCATCTCGAAGAGCGCGGCATCGAAGCGATCGAGACCGATCTCGGGGAATACATTTTGCAATTGGCCAGAGAAACGCCCTCGCATCTGATCATTCCGGCGATTCATAAAAACAAGTCGCAGATTGCCGCGCTGTTCGAGGAGGATGCCGGACGTCCTTTCGAGCCGGAGACGAAGGTGCTCGCGGCATATGCGCGGCAGAAGCTGCGGAATTATTTTTTGGAGGCGGACATCGGCTTGACGGGCTGCAACTTCGGCGTGGCCGAATCGGGCTCGATCACGCTCGTCTCCAATGAAGGCAACGGACGGATGGTATCGACGCTGCCGAAGGTTCATGTCGTCGTAATGGGGATGGAGCGGCTCGTCCCGACGTTCGAAGATTTGGAAGTGGTGCTCAATATGCTGGCGCGCAGCGCTACGGGTCAGAAGCTGACGACGTATACGTCGATTCTGACGGGGCCGAAGCAGGAAGGGGATCTCGACGGGCCGGAGGAGCTGCACGTCATCATTCTCGACAACGGACGCTCCAATCAGCTTGGCGATCCGATATTCCAGGAAGTGCTCAATTGCATCCGTTGCGCGGCTTGCCTGAACGTCTGTCCGGTCTACCGCCATGTCGGCGGCCATACGTACGGCACCGTCTACAGCGGTCCGATCGGCGCGGTGCTGACGCCGCTGCTGCAGCAGGACATGAAGGAAGCGGGAACGCTGGCCTACGCTTCCAGTCTGTGCGGGGCTTGCTACGAAGCGTGTCCCGTCAAAATTCCGCTGCACGACATGCTCGTCCATCTTCGCCACCGCAAAGTGAAGATGAAGCTGACGTCGCTTCCGGAGCGGGTCGCATTCAAGTCCTACGCGACCATGTTCGGCAACATTACGCTGTATAAGCTGGCGACCCGGTCGGCTTACTACGCCCAGCTGCCGCTTGTGCGGGAGGGCAAGATCAAGAGCGGTCCGCCGCCGTTGTCGGGCTGGACGCAATCGCGCTTCATGCCGATGCTGCCGAAGCGTTCGTTCCGCGACCGATGGGCGGAGCTGCAGCAGGAATTGGCGCAGCGCAAGACAGACGGCGCCGCTCCGAACGGAACCCGGAAGGAGGAGAAGCGATGACGAAGCCGGGCACGATGACGGGGAAAGAAGCATTCATGCAAAATATTGCCCGCCGGCTCGGACGAAGCGAGCCGCTTCGCGAGGCGCCGGCTCGCATGCTGAAGGGCGTGCCGGAATTTTATCGCGACCGCAAGCTGCACGGGGACGAGCTGGTGGAGGAATTCAGCCGCAACTGGATGGCGCTCAGCGGCAAAGTGCTGCTTGTGGGCGAAGCCGAGGCGGCGGTGACAATCGGGGCGTATGCGCGGGAAATTTGCAAAGAGCACGGCATCGAACGCGCCGCGCGCTGGGATCACCCCGAGCTGAACAAGCTCGGACTGGATGAGACGCTGGCCGAAGACGGCATCGCCGTGCTGCCGTGGCGGCCGGACGGCGCCGAAATCGCCGGTCTTGCGGACGGCGGCGCAAAGCCGGATTCGTCCGGAGCCGCGGGCAATTGGGCGCGCCGTTCCGCATTGCTGCGGGCGGCCGAGACGTGCCGGCTCGGCATCGTCTGGCCGGACGTCGCGATCGCGAACACCGCGACGCTGGCGCTGTTCAGCCATGGCGGCAAAGGCCGCTCCGTCAGTCTGCTGACGGACGCGCTGCTGGCGGTATTCCGCGCCGACCAGCTCGTTACGCGCATGGGCGAGGCTTTCGAACGGTTCAAGGCGGCGCATCCGACGTTGGAGTCGATGCCGTCGTCGCTGAACCTGATTACGGGACCGAGCCGCAGCGCCGATATCGAGAACGATTTGACGATCGGCATACACGGCCCCGGCAAAGTATACGCGGTCATTATTCGCCCGTGACCCGAGCTTGCCGCAGGACAGCGGCAAAGCGGCAAGAAGAAGACGGACTGCGGCCTTGCAGGGCGCGCAGTCCGTTCGCGTTTTGGCGGATGATTCATGCAAATCGGGCGAGCCGGGCAATGAACGAACCCGGGAGCGAACGCATGAAGCGGGGGATTATCAATAGATAAAGCCGTCCGGGCTGGCGGCGGGGATGCCGGAAAACTGCTGGACGCTCATCTGGACGACCCGGACGGCGACGACTCGGGCGTCTGGTATGCGGAAATATGGAGCGCGGCCGATCTGTCGCGATTGGTTGAAAGCGGGCTGTTGCTGTGATATAGTTCAATAATGAAACTGTATCATAGGTGAACGAATTGGGACAAGAGAAACAGACAGAGAGGGAGGATGTATGGACGGCAACATGCTGGAGCAGCTGATCGAGCGCTACGAAATGGCGACGTTCTCCGTCAACCGGAGCCTGCACGTCATCCTGCGCGACCGGATGCCCGCCCAGCTCACGATCGAGCAGTATGGCGTGCTCCGCTACATCGAGAGCCGGCAACTATGCCATTCGTCCGATTTGGCGGAATTTATGTGCGTCGGCAAAAGCGCCATAACGGCCATCGTGACGCGGCTCGTCGACAAAGGGCTGGTCGGCCGGAAGCCGGACGATCGCGACAGGCGAATGATCTGGCTTTATTTGACGCCGGAGGGCAAGCGGATGGTTGCGGATTGCAAAGCGGCGATCGGCCGGATGCTGGCCGGGTATATCGGGTATTTCGAGGAAAAGGAAGCGCTCGGTTTTATCGAAACGTATGAGAAGCTTGCCGCCGTCATGGCGGAGGACGAGAGGAGAAACAGGGAATGAAAACCGTCGTCAAGCTGAGATGGCTGATTCTGGCGCTGTGGATCGCCGCAGCGGCGGCATTGGCCGCCGGCGCGCCGGACATGGCGGCCCTCGTGCGGGACAAAGGGCAGATTACGTTACCGGAAGGCTATTCGTCTTCCGTGGCCGGCGAACTGCTCGCGGAATTCAAGGCGAGCGGGTCGGAAGGGGAAGGCGAGAAAGAGATATCGGCGGTTCTCGTTTTTCACCGGGATGAAGGTTTGCGCGACGAGGACTGGAAGGAGATCGAACGCGGCATCGGGCTGCTGAAGGAAGGCCGGGATACATACGGCATCACCTCGGTTCTGACTCATTTCGACAACGAGGAATTGAAGGAGCAGTTCGCGGCCGAAGACGGCCGGACGGTACTGGCGATCGTCAACGCCGCGGCGGACGGGCGGACGGCCGCCGAGTTGCGGGACGATCTGTACGAAGCGCTGGCCGGTGTGAACGTGGAGCATTATTATACGGCGGAATGGCTCATCAACGAAGATGTCATTCAGAGCTCCCAGGACGGCTTGCACAGAACCGAATGGATAACGGTCATCCTATTGCTCGTCATCTTGCTGATCGTATTTCGTTCGTTTATCGCGCCGCTCATTCCGCTGCTGACGGTGGGGATCAGCTATCTGGTATCCCAGTCGGTCGTTGCCTATCTGGTGGATTGGGTCGATTTCCCGCTGTCCAACTTTACGCAAATTTTTCTGGTGGCGGTTCTGTTCGGGATCGGCACCGATTACTGCATCCTGCTGATCAGCCGTTTCAAGGAAGAATTGTCGCACGGCCGGGACCGGACCGAAGCGATCGTCGAAACGTACCGGACGGCGGGGAAAACGGTCCTTTATGCCGGCGCCGTCGTGCTAATCGGCTTCGCCTCGATCGGGCTGTCCACATTTTCGCTGTACCGGTCCGCCGTTGCCGTAGCGGTCGGCATTGCCGTCATGCTGCTGGCGCTCGTGACGCTTGTGCCGTTCTTTATGGCGGTGCTCGGCAAGGCGATATTCTGGCCGTCCAGAGGGAAGCTGGAGCATCGGGACAACGCGCTGTGGGGAGCGGTCGGCCGGTTCTCGCTGCGCCGGCCGCTGTGGGCGCTCGTGCTGATCGCCGTGCTGGCGGCGCCGTTCCTGGCCGCTTATCAGGGACTGACCTCCTTTAATTCGCTGGAGGAAATTGGCGACAAATACAATTCGGTCAAAGCATTCAACGCGATCGCGGACAGCTTCGGCCCCGGGGAATCGATGCCTGCCGAGGTGGTCGTGAAAGCGAAGGTGCCGCTCGACACGCAGCAGGGAATGGCGGCGATCGAACGCGTCAGCCGGGAGCTGATGCAAGTTGACGGGGTGAGCGCGGTGCGCAGCGCCGCCCGGCCGACCGGAAGCGCGCCGGACGATTTCCGCGTCGCGAACCAGATGGAGACGGTCGGCAGCGGGCTCAGCGAAGGCGAGGAAGCGCTCGGACAAATTGGCGAAGGCTTGAGCGAAGCGAGCCGGGCGCTCGGCGAGAATGCGCCGAAGCTGGAGGAAGCGGCAGGCGGCGTGTCGCAGCTGATTGCAGGCACGAACGAATTGAGGCAAGGCGTCGTGCAGCTCGGGGATGCGCTCAAGGCGATCGAGAGCGGACTGAAGGACGGCAGCAAAGGCGCGTCGGAGCTGGCCGCCGGCATGAAGCAGGCGCAGGACAGCGCCGAACAGCTGGCCGCAGGAGCGGCCGAGCTGCAGCGCAGCTACGAGCAGCTCGGCGGCGGACTGCAGCAGCTTAAGCAGGCATACGGCGAAGCGGCGAAGCAGGCTGCCGGACTATCGGACGGCCTGGCCCGAGTCGGACAGGGGCTCAGCGGTCTCGCCCGGAAATATCCCGATCTGCAATCGGACGAAGACTTTATTGCGCTGCAGGGCGCCGTATCCGAGCTCGAGCAGGGCGCTTCGCGTCTCGGCGGCGGTCTTGCGCAGCTGAACGAGCAGTTGTCCGGCGTTGCGTCCGGGCTGAATCAGGCCAATGCCGGATTCCGTCAGGCGTCCGCCGGCCAGGCGGAACTGGCGAAGGGACTGCGGGCACTGACCGCCGGCATCGGCGAGCTGCAGCGGGGGATCGCCCGGGCGGCTGACGGCCAAGGGCGAATCGTCGGCGAAATGACATCGATGACGAACGGCTTCGATCAAATGATCGAGGGGCAGAAAGAGCTGCAAGACGGTTTTGCCGAGCTGAACGGCCAGCTTGAGGAGCTGACGAAAGGACTGACGCAAAGCGCTGACGGACTGCTGCAAATTAAAGGCGGGTTGTCGGAGGCGGGAAGTTATTTGAACGGTCTGGCCGGGGAGCGCGACAACGATCTGAGCGGATGGTATTTGCCGGACGAAGCGCTTCAATCGGAACAGTTCCGGACGATACTCGATACGTATATGTCCGCCGATCGCACGATGACGACCTTCCAGGTCGTGCTGGACGGCAACCCGTACGATGAACGGATGCTCGGTACGATCGATCTGGTGAAGGAGGCCGTAAAACGCGGCATCAAGGATACGCCGCTGGAAGGCGCGGAAATTGCGGTCGGGGGCGTATCGAGCATGAACAACGACCTCAGCCATGTATCCGGAGAAGACTACTCGCGGACGGTCGTGGTCGTTATTGCGGCGATTTCGCTCATTCTCATTTTGCTGTTCCGTTCTGTCGTCATTCCGATTTATGTCATGCTGTCGCTGCTGCTGACGTTTTTCACGTCGATGGCGGTGACGGAAGCGATTTTCGTCCATCTGCTCGGATACAGCGGCATCAGCTGGGCGGTCCCGTTCTTCGGCTTCGTGATGCTGATGGCGCTCGGCGTCGACTACAGCATTTTCTTGATGGGCCGGTTTAAGGAATACCGGCACTTGCCGCCCGGAGAAGCGATTTTGACGGCCATGAAGAAGATGGGGGGCGTCATTATTTCCGCCGCTGTCATCCTTGGAGGAACGTTCGCGGCGATGCTTCCTTCCGGCGTGTTGTCGCTGCTGCAAATCGCCACGATCGTTCTCGTCGGCCTGTTCCTGTACGCGCTCGTCATGCTGCCGCTCTTCATTCCGGTCATGGTGCGCACGTTCGGCGAGGCGAACTGGTGGCCGTTCATGAGAAGCGGCGAACGGCTGGCCGACGAAAGCCCGGCCGCTTCCGGACGGACCGTGCAGGACGTCTGAGCGAGGGACATTCCGCCCGGCGGAAGCGGCTTGACCGCAGCAGAAAGCAGAAAGCAGAAAGCGCCCGATCCGCATGCAAGCGAATCGGGCGCTTGTTTCACCTGCCGGCCGCAGCCCGGCCCGTCCGGCGAACGCTGTCTTAAAGAGCCGTTATCTCGGTTTGACGATGTCGTTCGCGGCGATGCCGAGAAATTCGAACGCTTCGCGGAGCATCACGCTGTCGTCGTCGTTCCAGAAGCTTTGGCTCACCCGGGCAATTTCCGAATTGCGGGAGATGCGGTCCATCTGCATTTTCATAATGGCGCCGCTGCACAGCACCGCGACCTTGGAAACGAGCGGAAATACGGTGCGCTGCGCATCTTCCCATATGTCGTTCACTTCGGGCGAAAATACGATCGCCCGGCCGTTGCGGATCATAAAGCGGTTGTCCACGAGCAGCTTCGGTTTGACGGGGGCGAATCCTTTCACCGAGCGGACGATGATGTCGGCCGCTTCGGTCGCTTCTTCCGTCGTCAGGCTGTCGAGCACTTGCCAGGCGAATACTTCGTTTGCTTTGTCGATGTGATGAATAAATTTCTGTCTGAGATTTGATGCCATAATGCCAGCTTGCTCCTCCTTATTCGAACCAGGAGGCGAGCATTTTGTCCAATGTGTCGCACGTATATTTGACAAGATGCTTCGCTTCCCGCAACTCCTTGTCGGTCATGCCTCCGATGAGGTGGTAGACGTCGCTGTGCTCTTCATCGGCTTCGCAGTGAATCGCCCAATATTCCAGGTTGTCGAAACCGATTTCCTTCAGGATGCCGTAAGCGTGCAGGTATACGGCATGGGCGAAGCCTTCGCTCGTGCTGTTGATAATGAGCATTGACATCTGCTCGCTCATCGAAGCGACTGCACGATATTGAAGGGAAATAAAATGCTCCGTTTCATAATTCGGCAGCGATCGCTCGGGGTCCTCCAGGCCGATTCCGATCATCCATTTGCGCAGCATCTCGGCGTGGTCTTTCTCCTCCTCGTAATGGGTGGAGAACACATCGTGCCCGACATCCGGAAACCGTTCCCAGCGAAGCTTCAGCAGCTCGCCAAAATGTTTCGACAGATGATACAGATGTCTGCACCACTTGAAATGCTCGGCCTTCGCTTCCTTTGGAAACTGGCGGAAAAAAGGGTTTTCCTTCTTCACTCTTGCCAGCTCGCTGTCGATGATTTCCTTGATGCTCTCGACAACTTCAGCAGCATTGGACGTCATTTCATCACTCCTTTTGAGCTTCATAAGCTTCATATCATTGTATACATCGGTAAATTATCCCTAAAAATGAAGATGCGGATAGATCTCCGGTCGGATATCTCGAACCGGTCAAGAGTCTCGGGAACTGCCGCTTCCATCCGTTTGCCCGGTTGCACATCGGTGAAAGCGTTGTTACAATGTTTCCATTAAGAATGGAGGTGCGAATCTATGTCCAGCCAATTGCAAGCGATCGTCAGGACGCTCGAATTGCGCACGCCCGCGCAGCCGCTCACGCCCGTCAACGTATGGGACGAAGAGTTGGACCGGCGAATTTCGAGCCTGACCGAAGAAGATTTGCCGATCGGGAGAGGCGGAAGGGAAACGCTCGATACCGTAAAGGCGGGGCTCCACTTGTGGAACGACAACCTCTTCGCCTCGCATGAGCTGGTGCAAAACATCGATACGCCAACCGGAAGTTACTGGCACGGCATTATGCATCGGATGGAGGGCGACTACCCGAACGCCAAATACTGGTTCAGGCAAACGGGACGCCACCCGGCGATGATTCGGCTGATCCGCGAAGCGTCCGCCTGGCTGAAGACGGAAGCCGGACTGTTCGATATGCAGGAGAGCGAAGGTCGGGCGGGATTAATGAAGTTGGCGGCAGAAAGCGAATGGAACCCTTACTGGTTCGTCGATCTGGTCGAGCTTCTGGAAAGAGGAAGGGCGGACCGTTCGCTGCGCCCGATTCTGGAACATATTCAGCGGCTTGAAATCAAAGCGTTGATCGAGTCGACGATATTCGGTGATCCGGCCGGGTAAACCGGTTGCCGCTACCCGATTCCTTCCAATTCACCGTCCCCGCGTACGGCCGCCGAACCGCGCGTTACGTTCGGATGCATGAAGCCGATGCCTCGCAGAACCCGTCCATCCGTCGTCACCGCGCTCAGCGCAATCCGGATATTATCGCTTGCGGCGAGCGCTTCGAGCAGCTCCTTCGGCTCGATGCCTTCGATATCCGCGTACCAGAACCGGGTGCCCAGATCGGTCACGACAACGATGCGGCCCTCCCTGAACGATAGCGGCGTCGTTACGTATTCTCTCGTCACTTCGATTGCTGTCAATTCATACTCGTCCATACTGCTGCCTCCCGGTTAGCTGCCTGAAAATATTTGCATCGTTCAAGCGGTTCGTTCCCGTCTTCCCGACCGTTCGCGAAGATGGGATGAGCCGCTTTTCCTTCGAACATACGTTTGATACATATGGTAAAGGATTACGTTTCCGTCTGCAACAATTTCCGGTTTTTAGCCGTCAATATGCGAAACGTGCATAGGGGGAAGATCGGAATGGACGGTGAAAAAGAAAGAAAAAAAGAACGGACGCGTAGAGTACCCGGGGCTGTCGTCGCAGCTGTGATCCGGTTTGCCATCGTTTGTCTGCTTGCCGCGGGCTGCGCGACAGGCGAACGCCATGACGGCGAGGCGAGCGATGCTGCGCGGAACGCCGGTTCCGCCGAGACCGAATCGGCCGCTTCGGCGCAGGGTGCGGACGCCGGCCTGCATTCGCCAGGCTCGGCTGCGAAGGCGGAAGATCGGACGGGCGTATCGGAGTCCGTATCGCCGGAAGGGGAGCGGAGCCGCCATCATGATAAGAGAGGCGGCGGACCGCAACCCCAGGCCGGCCAATTGACCGCTGGAGAGTGGAGCGATCTGGACGATTGGGAAGGATGGACGGATCAGCTGAACGGCAGGGATGCGGACCGCTACCGGAAAAGTTGGCTGTTTTTCGGATTTGACCGTATCGCCGTGCAGGTGATGGATGGCGAAAGGCCGGTAGCCGACGCCGAGGTGACGGCAATATCGGGGAAACAGCCGTTATGGACGGCCCGCACCGACATAAACGGGATGGCTTATCTGTTTCCGGTATTGTTCGATGAGGACGACCAACGCGCCGAAGCGCCGAACGGATACGGCATCGAGGTGCGTGCCGGCCAAGCCGTCAAACGGGTCGGCGAGACCGGCTTTTCGCGGAACGAGCCGCTTGTCGTCGATATAAGCGATGCGCCCAGGCCTTCCGATACCGTCGATATTTTGTTCGCGATCGATACGACCGGCTCCATGTCCGACGAGCTGCAGTATCTGGAGGAAGAGTTGAAGGATGTCATAGCCAGAGTGGCCCGGGACAACGGCCGGCAGTTGGACATTCGGCTCAGTCCGAACTTCTACCGCGATGTGCATGACGATTATGTCGTACGTTCGTTTCCGTTCACGCGGGATGTGGATCGGGCGGTAAGACAAATCGCGAAGCAGGAGGCTTCCGGCGGCGGCGACTATCCGGAAGCGGTCGAAGAGGCGCTGCGGGAGGCGATCGAGGAGCATGAATGGAGCGAAGAGGCGAGAGCGCGGCTGCTCTTCCTCGTGCTCGACGCCCCGCCCCGCGAGGAAGCGGCGCGGGAAATTCACCGGCTGACGCGCCGGGCGGCGGAGGAAGGCATTCGCATCATACCGGTCGCTTCAAGCGGCGTCGATGCGGCCACCGAATATTTGCTCCGGTTTCTGGCCGTCTCGACCGGAGGAACGTATCTCTTTCTGACCGACGACAGCGGCATCGGCAACGACCATCTGGAACCGGCTGTCGGCGAATATGAAGTCAAGCTGCTCAACGATCTGCTGGTGGAAGTGATTAACCGGTATTGCGGATTTGGGAAAGCGACCTTATGAAATAGGCGTCTTCCATCGTCGGCGGCTGCCGTATGAAGCCGGGACCGGGCGCCTGTGCGGCCAGCATCCGCACCGCCAGGCGGCCGTGCTCCGGCCGCACGTGAATGACCGAATCGTGGGGAAGCGCCGCATATGCCGCTTCGTCCGTGATGCCTTCCCAGACGGAAAGCGGCAGTTGTCCGGTCCATGCCGCCGTCGTTCCGTAGAAGAGCGGGCGCCCGTCGTGCAGCCACAAAATGCGGCGCGCCCACGCGTTCCATTCGTTCAGCTCGTGAGTGGAAACGACGACGATGCGGTCCCGGGAATATTCGGCCAGATGACGGATGAACTGCAGCCGTTCCAGGGAATCCATCGCGTTGAGCGGCTCGTCGAGAAACAGGTAATCGGGCGAGCCGATCCACGCTTGCGCAAGGGCGATCCGCTGCCGGACACCGTGCGGCAGCGTTTTGATTTTGCGGTTGCGGTACGGTTCGAGCCGGAACAACGCGATAATCCGGTCGATTTCGCCGGTCACGGCGCCGCCCTTCAACTCGGCAAGATAGCGGAGCAGTCGGACCGTCTTCAAATCTTCATAAAGCTCGATGCCGGTCGGCACGAAGCCGATCGAAGCCCGAATGGCAGGCAAATCCCGGTCGACCGACCGCCCATGGTACAGAATTTGGCCGGATGTCGGCAGCTCCGCTGTCGCGAGCAAGTGAAGCAGCGACGATTTGCCGGCCCCGTTGCGTCCGACGAGCAGCGTAATGCCCGGCATAAGCGTCATGCGCGGCACGGCAACTTCGAATTGCGATCCCGGCCTGCGCCAGCGGAGCTGATCAATCTCGAGCATCATATCGCCTCCTGGCAGTCGTCATGATCCCGCTTTGGCGATCTTCATCCCGATGCTGCGCCGGTAGGCAAGCCGCAGCAGCAGCAGTCCCGCAGCCAGCCCGGCGGCCTGCAGCGTCATCTGAATGTCGTCCGCAAGCAGCCCCGACGACCGGTTCAACAGATCGGAGCCGTTCCAGGCGATCCACGAAATGCAGGAGCAAGCGAATGCGGTTTTGACGCCTTTGCGCATCATGATATAGGCCGTAATGCCGCCGACGAGAACGAGAACCGACATCCATTGCAGCAAAAACGGCAGCAAGGGAAAGCGGTCGAGCCTGGCCAGCAGGTACAGCGAGACGATGGCGCCGAGCACGACCGTCAAGATGACGACGAGCAGCATCCGGCACAGGATCAGCAGCGCCGGCGGATAAGGCGTAATGCTCTCCACGAGACGCATCTCGCGGTTCTGGCTGCGGAAGCTGTACAGCATGCCGGCGAGCAGCGTCGCGGGCAGCACCAGCGCGAACATATCGCCGATTATCGCGTAATTGGAATAGTTGTTGAACGTGGACGAGATGAGCAGCAGCATGACGAGCACGCTTAACCCGGCAAGCCAATACATTTTCGGATAAGCGTGAAGCTGGGCCTTCATCAGCTTGGCAAGTGACGGCTGATAAGGGACGCGCTTGCTTTCCGCGGCGGGAAAGGCGTTGACCGCATGGCGCATATCGTCAAATGCCGGCTGAAGCGCCTGAAGCAGTCTGGCCGTATCCCCGGATGTTACCGGGTGAACCGTATAGGCGGAAAGCGGCCCCCGCATCTCGTCTTCCAGCTGTTTCAGTTCATGATCGTTTGGCATGCTCAAATCGCTCACCTCCTTTGGTAGCGTTGCGCTGTCCGGTCGTTTCCGGATGCAGACGCGTCTTCAGCTTTCGCAGCGCCTTGTACAGATACGTTTTGACCGAACCGAGCGGGAGCCCGGTAACGTCGGCGATATCCTGCAGCTTCATGTCCTGGTAGAAGCGCAGCGTTACGATTTCCCGCTGCACCTCCGGCAGTTCGTCCAGCGTCTCCATAATTTCCCTGCGGGTTTCTTGCCGCTCCGCCAGCTCTACGACCGACGGACTGGCATCGTGCTGTTCGGGCGGTTCGCCAAAACGGTTTTTCTCGCTTTTATAAGCGGCGCTTTTCCAGTAATCGCGGCACATATTCATGGCTACCCGGTACAGCCACGCCTGCAAATTGTCCGGAATGCGCTTTTCCTTCAACTGGCGGATCAGCCGCAAAAACGTTTCCTGCACGAAATCTTCGACACGACCGGGATCGCGCAGGTGGCGGTACAAATATCCGGACAGCGGAGCATGGTAGCGGTGCACGAGCGCTTCGAAGGAAGCCTGGTCGCCGCGCGCCATTCCCCGCAGCAATTCCTCGTCCGTCAAACGTCTCTCCCCTTTCTGCCTTGCGGCAAAACGTCATTTCGGTAGTTTCAAAAGGTCCGCGTCACCGGGCATCGCCCTGTTCCAGGCTTCCGCCCAATCGTCCGCCGTAATGATCGGGTACTCCTGCACGTATTGGCCGTTCGGCCCGTCATGGTAGACGGAAATGGACAGCCCCCGATCCCAGAACGAAGCGAGCACCTGCCATACTTTCGCCTCGTCGCCGCGCGCGATAGCCCGGTCGATCATGGATTTCATCATGTGCCAATATTCCGTTTCGATAATCGGCTTGAACGGAATGATCCGGTTATCGCGGTCAGCCATATACAGGATCGCCGAACGGATTTCCGTTACGAGCGAGAATTCGGATTCCGGAGAATGGCTTGCATCGATCTGATAGCTGTTCGTATCGCCGAACAGGATCAGCTCCATCGTATGATAAAGGATCTGCGAGCTGCTCATCATTTGCGGATAGACCGGCAGCAGCAGCGTATGGCCGACTTTTTGCTCGAACGGCCAAAACGATGTCAGATCAATGCTTTCCATCGGGAAGTACAAAATCCGCTCGATGCTGTCGAGGCGCCTTCCCCACGATTCATAATATTCCCGTATCGAGCGAATCCTTTGCAGCAAGTTTTCCGCATCACGCATGCTTCCCGGCGTCGTCACGACGGTAATCGGTTCGCCGCTTACGGATACTTCGCGGAAATGGCCGCCGAACAGCGACAGCCCTTTGCTGTCCGCTTCGTAAAACCGCTTCATTCCGCTATGCCCGCTGTCGGCGGCTTCCGGGATCGACGCGTACAGGGGACCGTCGAAACCGGTCAGCGTGGCGCGGAAATCGCTGTGAAAAAAGAGATCCGCATCTTTCCGGGCACCCAATATTCTGTCGTATAACATATAGAACAGGCTGTCCCCGCCGGGGAGCGGATACCATCCACTGTACGACGGCAGATAGATGTTGTCGCCGCGAATAAAAGATAAATATCCGTCCCAAGAGGAACCGTATGCCCAGACCGTCATGTCGCCGCCGTATTCGACGACGAGCCGCTGCTCGCCGGTCCGGCCGCGCAGCGAAGCGGACGGAATATGCAGATAAGCCCCTTCCCGCACAGCTTCGACCGGCGTCCCGTTCAACTCGGTGCGCGTCACCTTCAGCAGCGGATGAAGCAGAAACGTAATATAGCCCGGCTTGTGCGATTTGACTTCGCGGACGCCCGCGGCGGCCGGAACCGGCTTTCCGTCCGCGACGGGAAACCGGATGCTCGCTACGGCGCCGAACGCATCGTCTGCACGCCGCACGACGTTCAGATCGTAGGACGATGCACGAAAGGCGTAGCGGCTCTGCGGCTGCGTTTCGCCCATCGACCAGAGGGGAGCGCCCGTTCCGAGCGTCGCCATCATTTCGTAGCGTTCGTGCCACAGACCGGCGTACGGCACGAAGGCCGCGACTGCGGCGGCGAACGCGACGAGCGTCAACAGCCGGGGACGTTTCGGATGGAGCAGCGAGCGTGTCCCGGAGATGCGCGCCCACGACCAGACGAGCATGAACAGTCCGAAGACGACGGCGAACGGGACGAGCCGCGCATATTCTTCCGCTGCGAGTGGGACGCTCCACACTTCGTTGCTCCATAACGATGTATGAAAAAAATGGTTGAGAAAAAATGCCCTTACCGGATAGAAATGGAGACTTTGCGCCACGAACAGCTGCAGAAAGATCGCGCCGAATACCCAGCCGCAAAACGCGATCGGCAGCGAAAAGCGGGCCGGCATCAGTGCGCCGAGCAGCAGCCCGAGCGCGAGCGAGATGCCGTAGTATGTCTCGTACATGAAACCGGTAAGCGTCAGTACGCCGGCGATCGAAGACAGCGGTATGCCGTGTTTCAGCGCGCAAATGGCGTAAGCGGCGGAAATTGCCAGCGTGAACAGGCTCATATACAGGAAGCCTGCAAGCCATTTGGTGCCGATGATCGTCCAGTTGGATACCGGAAGGCTGAGGCTCCATTCGTAAGACGGGTGAAGCGTGTCCCGGCGAATAAGCATGACGCCGAGCAGCACCGGTACGGCGAGCGTAACCGTCATCAGCACGGCATGGCTTTCGAAGGCCAGCAAGTTGTCGTCGGCCATATCGTACACGTTCCCGCCGAGCAGCCTGATCGCCATATACAGACCGGCCGCCGGAGGCAGCAGCAGCGGCCAGCGGTATTTCAGAAGCAGGCGCAGCTCCAGCGCCAGTTGGGCCATCCAGCGGGTCATCGGAAATCCACCGCCTGACGTCCGCTGATGAGCGAGATGTAGCCTTCCTCCATCGTCGGCTCGGCCTGAACCGCGTAAGGAGTCGGAGGCTGCGCGCCGAGCGCCCGGCATATAATGCCGTCGGACGTTTCCCGGGCCGACAGAAGGCCGTCAAGGCGCAGCCGCGACCATTCGAAATGCGACGCCTCCCATGTCCATACGCGCCGATCGGCGAAGCTGGCCAGTCCGGACGGACCGCCCTGATACAGCAGCCGTCCTTCGCTGAGCACGAGAAGGTTGCGGCAGCTCGATTGAATATCGCTCAGCACATGGGTGGACAGCAGAACGGTCCGGGTCAGGGCCGCTTCGGCCAGCACGTTGCGCAGCCGGACCCGTTCCTCGGGATCGAGACCGGCCGTCGGCTCGTCGACGATGACGACGTCGGGGGAGCCGATTAACGCTTGGCCGATGCCGAGCCGTTTGATCATTCCGCCGGAGTAGGTGCGGGCCGGACGGTCGGCTTGCTTCGTCAGATTGACCGCATGCAGCGTCCGCTCCACGGCTTCCTCGACGGCCGCGCGGCCGCCAAGTCCCTTGACGCGCGCGACATGGCGGAGCCATTCGCGGGCGGTAAGCTGCGGATACATGCGGAAAACCTGCGGCACATAGCCGATTCTGCTCCGCACCTTGCGTCCGTCGCGGACGGACACGCCGTCGAGCATGGCGTCGCCTGACGATGGCTGCAGCAGCCCGGCCAGCAGCCGCATCAGCGTCGACTTGCCGGCTCCGTTCGGGCCGAGCAGCCCGTGCATGCCCGGACCGAGTCTAAGATTGAGCGGGTACAGCGCCCAATCGGATTTATATCGTTTGCCTAATCGTTCGGCCGTCAGCATTGCGGCGTTCTACCTCCTGAACAGTCGGCGAAACGAAGCTTGCGGCCAGCCGGCTGTCGCAGCCAGCCTATCGCGGTCTTCGCGGATGCGCCAGCTCCATGGCGCGAGCGGGTGTCATGCCGCATGAAGACCGGTTGCGCCGCCTTTATCGTTGCGCCTACCCCAAAGACGAAACGGACTTTATAAAAGTTTTAACTTTTGTTCGGGGTGTATGGACTTTTTCAACAGAATGGTACACACTTGGTTTTAACGGTTTGGTTCAAATATAAATTTTTAAGTTTTACCGCGAACAGTACGTGAACAGTATGTCCTCAGACAGAGACGACGGAGCCGTTTCCGCTTGGGTCCCATTTTACCATATCGAAGCTTGTCGTTATACCTGCGGCCCGGGCCGTGTATAATGAAAGAAAGGATGAGAGCCGATGGCGGAACAGGTGAGAAAAGAACGGATCGGACTGCCGCAATCCCGGGACTGGCGGATCGCTCCGGCCGGGGATCGCGCGCTCGTGCTGGAAGCCGCCGATTTGCCGGAGGACGGCTGGCGGCTTATGGCGCTGGCCGCCTCCGTGCTGAACGAGGCGCGGCCCGAGTGGATCGTCGATATCGTGCCGGCCTATGCGACGGTTACGATCGTCTACGATCCGGTCCGGCTTCTGCGGTCGGCCGGCGGCGGCCGATTTGGCGCAGCATGGAACGGGCAGGAGACGGGGGCCGGCAGCAACGGGGAAGGCAGGCCGCCGCTGCCGTACGAGCTGGCCGCCGAAGAGGTTCGCCGGCTGCTGGACGGCAGGCAAGGACGGGAGGCGGACAGGCCGCGCACGATCCGCATTCCGGTCATATACGGCGGAACGGACGGGCCGGATTTGGCGGAGGCCGCCGATAGAGCCGGCATGACGCCGGAAGCGCTCGTCGCCAGGCATGCCGGGGCGGAGTATACGGTCGTTATGATCGGCTTTATGCCGGGCTTTCCCTATTTGATCGGGCTGCCGCCGGAATTGGCGCAGCCGCGGAGAAGTCCGCCGCGGGTCCGGGTGCCGGCCGGCTCGGTCGGCATCGCGGGCATGCAGACGGGCGTGTATCCGTTGGCGACGCCGGGCGGCTGGCAAATTATCGGGCGGACCCCGATGAAGCTGTTCGATCCCGATGCGGCGGAGGCCGCACTGCTGCGTCCGGGAGACAAGGTTCGGTTCGTGGCGGCAAGTGACAACATCGAAGGAATCGGGTGAGCGGAGGTTGACGTTACAGGTAGTTCGGCCGGGGGCGCTTACGACCGTGCAGGATTTGGGGCGGCCCGGATATCGCGCGGCAGGGCTTGGCGAAGGCGGAGCGATGGACAAGTATGCGCTGCGAGTCGCCAATCTGCTGGTCGGCAACGAAGAATCCGCCGCCGCGCTCGAGATGACGTTGGCCGGTCCCGAGCTTGAAGCCGGCTGCGATCTGCTAGTCGCCGTCTGCGGCGCTTACATGTCGCCGCGCCTGGACGGCGAAGAGCTGCCGATGTGGCGGCCCGTGCTCGTTCCCCGCGGCGCGCGGCTGTCTTTCGGCAGCGCGAAATTCGGCTGCCGCGCCTATCTCGCGGTGGCCGGCGGCATCGACGTGCCGCTTGTGCTCGGCAGCCGCAGCACGGACCTGCGCGCCGGCATCGGCGGCTTCTCCGGCCGCGCGCTGGCTGCGGGCGACGCGCTGCCGTGC